>CALEMZ010000068.1 GCA_937910975.1 uncultured Pseudorhodobacter sp.
CTGCCCGCATTTCGTTTTGTGATGGAAGGTGTCCCCCTATACGACCCGCGTTTCGACACGACCGTCGGCGGCAGCGGGCCGCAGCGTTGGGATGATCGCGCGACCTGGACACCCAGCAGCAACGCTGCGGTGCAAACCTATAACATTCTGCGTGGTATCACCTTGCCAGGCTTGGGTGTCTGGGGCGGAACCGCCGTGGCCAGCGATTTGCCCTTGGTCAATTGGTTTGCCGCCATGAATGACTGCGACCTTGCGATTGATCTGTTGGAGGGCGGCACGGAACCGCAGTTTCGTGCGGCGTTCGAGGTGCTGGTCGAGGACGAGCCCGCCGATGTGATCGATGAGCTGCTCAAAGGTTGCGCCGGTCAGGTGTCAGAAATTGGTGGCATCTGGAAAATACGGGTCGGTGGCCCAGCCCTGCCGGTTTACCTATTTGATGACGACGATGTGGTGATTTCTCAACCGCAGCATCTCGATCCGTTTCCGGGACTGGACCGGACCTACAACGGGTTGCACATCAGCTATCCAGACCCGGCCAACCTGTGGCAAAGCACGGACGCGCCGCCACGGTATAATGCGGAATGGGAGGCCGCTGACCAGGCGCGCAGGCTGGTGGCAAATCTGACTCTGCCAGCGGCACCCTATCCCAACCAGGTGCAGCGAATTGGCCTTGCCTATATTCAGGAAGAGCGGCGGTTTCGGCGGCATAACCTCGTCTTGCCGCCCGATGCGGCCGTGCTGGAACCGATGGATACCGTGTCCTGGACAAGCGCCAGAAACGGTTATGTTGCCAAGGTATTTGAAGTTGCCGAAATCTCAGATGATCTGCGGACGGGCCTGCAGCGGGTGTCGCTGCGCGAGCGCGACCCTGCAGACTATGCGTGGTCCACCGATGATGAGCTGCCGAGTGAACCCGCGCCCGGTGCGCCGGTGCAGCCCGGAGCCCAGATCGCACCCGGTGTGACGGTCTCATCCGAAGTCAAGATCCTCAACCAGCAGCCCATCGGCGTTTTGGTCATCGATGTGGCCTGGGTGGGCGGCAGCGTGGCATCGGCCCAGGTGCAATATCGCCGCAGCGGCGACAGCGTTTGGCGCGACGTCGGGGCCAGCAGTGCCGGGCGCTATGAGGTACAGGGCATTGAGGCTGCCAGTTACGATATCCGCGTGCGGCCGGTAAACCACCGGGGCGTGGCGGGCGATTGGCTGGAGTTGCTTGACAGGCCTATCCAGTTGTTGGGCATGCCGCCACAGGATGTGTCAGGGTTTGAAATCTCTATCGTTGGCGCAGTTGCGCATCTGAGCTGGCAGCCGGTCGAAGACGGCGATCTGTCGCATTACATCATCCGCTGGTCACCCGAGACGCTGGCGGCCAGTTATTCCAATGCGGTGACCATCATCCCGAAAGTGCCGCGTCCGGGCACCTCCGTGCTGGCCGCAGCCCAGACCGGCACTTACTTCATTCGCGCCGTCGACAAGCTCGGCAACGAAAGCCTGAACCCTTCGATGATCACGACGACGGTCGCAGCCATCGCGGGCTTGAATGCCGTTTTAACGCTCAACGAAGCGCCGGGTTTCAGCGGGGCCGAAGTTTGGTTCTCTGAGGTGCCGGGGCTGTTTTCGAGCGCGGCGGGTGTGTTTTCGCAGGCGGGCGGCACCGTCAAGCCGACCAGCAAGATCGAGGCGGGGTTGGTTCTGACCGACTATGCAAACGCAGGCACTGGCATCTATGCATTCCGCGAACCCGTGGACCTTGGAGAGGTCTACACATCGCGGCTGTCGGCACGGGTTTCCATCATTCGGCAAGACGATACGCTCGGCCTCTTTGGCCAGGCACCGGGGCTGTTTTCGGCACGCTCTGGCCTATTCACCGGCAACACCAACTATTCCGATATCGAGGTGGCGCTGGAGGTGTCGACCTCTTCCAACATGGTCGATTGGGGCGCATGGCGGCGTCTTGCCGTTGGCGACTTCACCGCGCGCGGCTTTCAGTTCCGGGCGATCCTGACCACGCAATCGGCCAATGTGACGCCCTTGGTGACCGCCATGATCGTCGATATTGACATGCCTGACAGGACCGTTGCCGAGGCTGATATCATCTCCGGCGCAGGCCCAAGTCTGGTTCCATTCACACCTGCCTTCAGAGGCCTGTCGGGTCTGGGCATCTCCGCGCAGGGCATGGCCACGGGCGACTATTACGAGATCACCGGCAAGAGCGCCGCCGGGTTCACCATCACCTTTAAATCAGCGGCAGGGGCGAATGTGTCACGCACATTCGACTATGTCGCGCGCGGATATGGAGCAGTGACATGAGTCAGAACGACTTCGCGATTGCCGATCAAACCTTCCCGGCGATGCTGGCAGACCTCAATTCCGGGTTTCAGGCATTGGCCTCGTTGTCGTCAGGGGCCGCTGCCCCGCCGACAACCTACCCGTTTCAGCTTTGGACCGACACCACGAGTGCTCTGCTCAAGGTCAGAAACGGGGCCAATAACGCTTGGCTGACCCTGGCAAAACTCGATCCGGGTACCAACCAGTGGGAGCCGCGCGCCGATATTATTCAGGCGCTGACCACCGCCGGGGTGACGATCCGCAATGCCGCCGGGACCGCCATCGCCAGTTTCAGCAACGCCGGTGTCTTGAGCGGGGCCTCCATTACCATCGGGGTGGGCAAAACGCTCGATATCTCGGCAGGCACGATGACGCTGGCCAATGACCAGATCGACGGGGCCAAGGTAAAGGCGGCAACGGACTTGTTGCGCGGAACGGTTGAATTGGCAACAGAAGCCGAGGCGATTGCCGGGATCGATACCGGACGAGCGATGACGCCCTTCACGACCAAGAAAGCGATTGCGGCAATCCCTGCGCCAGCGCAGACGATTGTTCTGATCTCGCAGACTGTCATTTCTGGCTCACCGGGAACGGCGGATTTCTTCTTTGACGAAACGCTTTATGACGAAATTACACTCTCGATTGGCAACCTGAAAACCAGCGGCGATAACGGCTATATCCTTCTCCAGCTATCTGACAACGGGACCACATTTGAAGCAGGCGGCACGGCCTACAGTTCTACCGCATCCCTTAATGGGGCTGCGGCAACTATCGCTACATCCGCAGGCTACATTAACGTCTCCGAAACTATGGGGAACGCGACTGGGGAGGACGGTTACTCCGGCACAGTTCGCATTATTCAGCCAGGCCTAGCAAAACGAACCGGGGTCATGGCTTCGGGTCGATCTGACGGTACTACAGCCGGAAACCCACAACACCACGAAAACACAGGGAGCCGAAAAACAAGCGTAGCGACCAAGGGGGTCAGACTTTACCCGATTAGTGGAACCTTGGCCTCAGGTACGATCACAATGTACGGAGTATTGAAGCCATGAAGAAAATTGTGAATGGCGTCCTAGCGGACATGACCGCAGATGAAACCACTGAGTGGGAACAGCGGCAAGTGATCGACCCCGCCGTAGTCCTGGCCGCAGAACGCGCACGGGCATCGGTGGCGATGCTCCAGCGGATTGAGGCATTCACCGCGCAATTCACGGCGGGGGTTCCTGCGGCTGAGTTGGCGTCATGGCCGACTAAAGCGTTGCATGCGGAGTTGGTGTTGAGCGGCGGCACTTCAGAGATGATTGACGCCGAGGCGGCGGCGCTAGGCATATCCGCGCAAACCGTGGCCGAGCAGATTGCAGTGGCGGCGGCAAAATACACGTCGATCATTGGCGCGGTTACGGGGATGCGGCGCAAAACCGAGGCGGGTATTGCAGCGGCTGAAACGCCGGAACAAGTGCAGGTGGTGCTTGATGGGGCGCTGCAAACCGCGCAGGGCATGGCCGAGGCGATGGGGCTGACATTCTGATGGCTGGCAACGGCCTTGGCCCATGGTGGTTCCCGCCTTGCGTTCGGCGCGGCCTGACAAGTTTAGGCCGCACCTTCTTTCATGAGGCCGCGTGGGAAATCCACGATGCCAGCTATGCGGCGGGCACCCCCGCGCGCGACATTTGTGACCGGGGGTTTTTGGGGGCCATGCTGCGCGACGCCAGCGAGGCCGCAACCACGCCTCGCATGTTCGCCTGCACCGCGCTGTCCTGGACGTTCTGGGCCATGTGTCGGTTGTTCGGCTGGATGAGCTACAAAAAGGTGCGGCAACCGCGCCTTGACCTAGGCCTCCAATGAGAGGCCGGAAGGTGCGCTAACACCTTCCGACACGGGGTCTGTTTCTGACGCAACCCCCGCCGACCAGACAAGCTTTATGGCCGCTCTCCCCCTCGCGAGGGACCGGCACTTTGAGGCGATTCGACCTATCATGACAATGCAAGAAATCACTCCAATTTCTCCAATCGCCCCCTGGCTGGGCGGTAAACGCAATCTGGCCAAGCGCATCACCGCCATCATCGATGCCGACAGCCACACCACTTACGCCGAGCCGTTCGTTGGAATGGGCGGCATTTTTCTGCGCCGGTCGCGCAGGCCGCGTTCGGAAGTGATCAACGACCGGGGCCGCGATGTCACCAACCTCTTCCGCATCCTGCAGCGCCATTATCCGCAGTTTCTGGAGGTGCTGCGGTTCCAGCTGACGACGCGGACTGAGTTCAACCGCCTCGTTGACACCAACCCCGAAACCCTGACCGACCTCGAGCGCGCAGCGCGGTTCCTCTACCTGCAGCGCACGGCCTTTGGCGGCAAGATCTCGGGGCGGAATTTCGGCGTGTCGAAGGATCGTCCGGGTCGGTTCAACCTGACCACGCTGGAGCCGATGCTGGAGGATCTGCACAGCCGTCTGGCGGGCGTCGTGATCGAGTGCCTGGACTGGTCCGCGTTCGTTGTGCGCTATGACGGGCCGGGGACGCTGTTTTACCTCGATCCGCCCTATTGGGGCTGTGAGAATGACTATGGCAAAGCGATGTTCAGCCGGGATGATTTCGCGGCCATGGCGGCGGCTTTAAGGGCCATTAAAGGCCGGTTTATCCTGTCGATAAATGACGTCCCCGAGATCCGCGAGACGTTTGCTGGATTCGAGGCGGCCGAGGTGAAAACCACCTACACCATCGGTGTGACCAGCGACCGCAGGCCAGAGCGGGCCGAGCTGCTGATCAGCAACTTTAGGTTAGGTGGGTGATGAGGGAAGGCCTCGACCTGCTTGTTGGTCGGGGCCTTCTTGTCGGAATGCCTGGCTTAGGTGAGAGGGGGCGGTTTGCGGGCCTTCGCTGCAAGCGCGAGCCCGAACGGAGATTGATTCAGAAGCGGACGGACAACCGGCTCCGAATCCGCGTACCCGTTCTGCACCGCAGCGGTCAGTTCAGAGCCCAAACCGACCTTGGCCACCATTCTGTCATTCGGTTTTGCTGCGCTGCCGAACTCCAAAAAATAAGCCCGCATTTCCCAAGTAATCCGGTGATTTAGCTGTCGTGACCATGGTATTTCTGA
>CALEMZ010000069.1 GCA_937910975.1 uncultured Pseudorhodobacter sp.
ACTTCTTCCTTACCAGAGGAAGGACTTTGAAGGTATCTTTAAGGCAATGACCGGGTCGCGGGACTTTATTATCTCCAGCTGCAGGTGCCCAAAAGACAACATTCATCTCATCCCACCTGCAGTGAAAGGCAGCGCGGGCAGCAGAATTCTCGGTATATGCAACTGCTCTTGTATCAAATATTCGAAACGAGCACTCAACGCATGAATTCAGGGGTTGGAAATGATCTGCCTTGCCCTCAATTTTTCCGATAAACATGTTTCAGCACACCACGCGGGGCGATGCTATTTTCTTGGACAGACGCAGCGACCCTCAAACGAAGATCAACAGAATGGATCATGTGACCATTGCAGCAGGGCTTGCCGCTGGCGCGGTCTGCAAAACACATCACCCGGATAGCAATTGGCCCGGATTTGCCCAGCGTGCCGAGCGAACCCTTTCCATCGGCCAATCTGGATGCGGTCGATTTCGGGTAACCGCCGACCTAGGTAATACCGGCAGTACCATTGAAACCAGCCGCGCGGGTCGGGACCGTAGATCCAGCCTTTCTGCTGCCAGACGCTCAGGGGCTGGCGACTTTTGATGCCAAAGTAGTTCAAATCGGAATCGGCCACGCTGGCGGTCTTGGCTTTTTCAAACCATTCGAGCGGGAACTCGTCGATGCAATCATTCAGATAGCGGCCTTCGAACACCCCCATTTCAAGCATGGTTTGCGGGGAAAAGTGTGGCGTGAAGTCATCGGCGAAGGCTTTGCCGGCAGGCTCGGACAAAATGTAGCTGTACCCCGTCTGCATGCTGTCATTTACGACTATTTTGGTTTTGTTGCTCATTGTGCGGCTGCGCCTTGGCAATCTGGTGGCGAAGCGCCCCGCCGGACTGGCAGGGCACGGTTAAGTTTAGTGGCAGGCAGGGCGTGTGCCCGGCAAAAGCACTTTATCCACGACGTGGATCACGCCATTGTCGGCCATGATGTCGGCGACCACAACATTAGCCATCTCGCCGGTGCCATCAGCGATCATCACGCCGTTACTGCCAGCGGTAATGCACAGACGTTGGCTGGCCAGCAGTGGCTTGAAATAGTTGGATCCGGCGGGGATCATGCCGGCGGTCAGCTTTCGGTCATCGACATGGTACAGCAGGAGATCGGTCAGCTGACCCTTGTTTTCGGGCTTCAACAATGTCTCGACAGCCCCCTCGGGCAAGGCGGCGAAGGCGTCGTTCAGCGGAGCGTATACGGTGAAGGGGCCAGGGCCGGAGAGTGTTTCGGCCAGACCAGCGGCGGTGACGGCGGCCACCAGCGTTGAAAAGCGGTCGTCTGCAGCGGCGATTTCAACAATGTTTTCGGCGCTCGCTGCGGTGGCAGTAAGACTTAGCGTGAGCGCAGCGGCTGTGGCTTTCAAATTCATTCTCATCTCATATCCCCGTTTTGTCGGACGATGGTGTCCTGTTCAAGTTGCGTTTCGTACTGGTGTTACGGAGGAGAGTGTTGCTTGGTTCACAGCCTCGCAAAAACGTGAGCAGTTTTAGGGAAACTTTTGGATATAATAAGAAAACCACTGAAAATTCAGTGGCTTTCAGACCGTAAGTGTATCGTGGACCGGCCTCAGATACGAAACAGCGGTTGCAACAGACGTGGTAGAAACGAGGTGAACCGCAGCGGCGCGTCAGTGGCGGCCAGACAGATGCAGGGCGCGCCTGGGTCGGCAATCGGCGTGTGCTCTAGTGCCTGATCAGCAACCTCTAGATCGCCAACACCGAACCGGCCAGTGTCATCGCTAAAACTGCCCTGTAGCACCAATGTCAATTCCAGCCCGTTATGGCTGTGATCCGGCACCGCCTGCCCCGGCGGAATGTACAGCAGACGCACCGAGCCTTCGTGCCCGGCCGAAAGAATGCACTGACGCACGCCCATCCCCACTGATTTCCACCGCGGCAGCCTACCCTTGAGCGCCCCCATCACCGGGCCGGGATAGACGCCCGACCGCTGGTAAGTCGGCTCGCACGGGACCGGTGTGTCAAGCAGAGCAAGAATGCTGGATTTCAGACCTTCGGACACGTCCGTGGCCGCGACTGATTCCAAAACGGCACCTCCTGCCGCCTGATGCGCCTCATACGCAGCACGACATTCCAGGCACAGCGAAATATGTGCGGCTACGACCAGCGCATAAGGCTGCGGCAGGCTGCCGGCGGCATAGGCGGCCAACAGGGCGTCCGGGGTATGATGGGTGATTGCGGTCATCTTAACGCATATCCTTCAACTCGTGGCGCAAACGCTCAAGGCCCAGCCGGATACGCGATTTGATCGTTCCAAGCGGCAGGCCGGTCTGAGCGCTGATCTCTTGATGAGTCAGTTCGCCCATATACGCCTTTTCAATAATATCGCGCTGGTCGGGCTTGAGCCGAGTCAGCGCTTGCTTCAACTGTCCGACCTCCTGATCGACAGCTAGGATCTGACTTGCCTCAGGCTCGGCGCTGGGATCTTCCCCCAGCTCCTCGGGCATCGGGCGGTTTTCCTTGCGGATCACGTCGATCTGGCGATTGCGCGCGATCTGATAGATCCAGGCCGAAACCTGTGCGCGCTCCGGGTCGAACTGATCGGCCTTGCGCCATACGGTCAGCATGACGTCCTGCACTATCTCTTCAGCCTGACCAGAGCCAGTGCCGGACCGCATTATGAAACCCTTCAGACGCGGCGCGAAATGATCAAACAATTCAGCAAACGCTACCCGGTCGCGCGAATCGCGCACGGCCAGCATGCATGATGTCTGCGGCGAAATTTGGGGGGACGGTGTTGCCACCTTTAAACGATCCTTTCGCAGCGCCTGGGAAGGGCGCCGGTCAGCTTGATCAATTTCGGGGCTCGCTGTCAACATACCCCCATTACGGGTCTTGAGGGAAACTGGATCATTTTTGATCCGTTTTTTCTTCTCGCGCGTATTGGCTTCAAACAACCCACCGGAGTCGTAATGTCCTTTGATGCCCCTCATATTCACCCGCAACGCATTGCCGTCATCGGCGGCGGTATCTCCGGGCTTGCTGCGGCGTATCTGTTGGCGCCTCACCATGCGGTGACCTTGTATGAGGCTTCTGCAAAATTGGGCGGGCACGCGCGTACCGTGATGGCCGGGCTGAATGGGGATCAGCCAGTTGATACCGGGTTCATTGTCTTCAACTACGCCAACTACCCGCATCTGACCCGCATGTTTCAGGATCTCGATGTTCCAGTTGTCAAAAGCGATATGAGCTTTGGCACTTCGATCAACAACGGACAGATAGAATACGGGCTGCGCAACCTCCGGGCGTTGACAGCGCAGAGGCGCAATCTGCTGCGGCCCGCTTTTGCCCGAATGGTGCGTGATATTTTTCGGTTCAACAAAAAGGCCGAGGCTCTCGCCAGCGACGACTGCGCCACAATCGGTGAGTTGATGCAGAACTTGCAGTTGGGTGAATGGTTTCAGCGCTTCTACCTGATGCCGCTTTGTGGGGCGATCTGGTCAACCCCGCCCGCAGAAATTCGTGGTTTCCCAGCTCGCGCGCTGGTGCAGTTCTTCCGCAATCACGCGCTGCTCAGCACTTCAGGAAATCATCAATGGTGGACGGTGGACGGCGGTAGCGTCGAGTATGTCCGCCGCTTGGAAAATCACTTGCGCGGTCGCGGCGTGGCGATGCGCACCGGTTCGCCGGTTCAAAGCATCGAACGCAACGGCCAGCAAAGCATTGTGCACAGCAACGTCGCGCCATCTGCCGCTTTTGATCAGGTGATCCTTGCCTGTCACGCCGATCAGGCATTGCGCCTGTTGTCGCGCCCCACACCACAAGAGCGCGCGGCCCTTTCGGCGATCTGTTTTCAGGATAACCAGATGATCTTGCACCGCGATACCAACCAGATGCCACAACGCCGCGCGGTCTGGTCCAGTTGGGTCTACAAGGCCGACACCACACGACCCGAGCCTGCCATCGGCGTCACCTATTGGATGAACCGGCTGCAAAACATCTCTGAGCGCGACCCGCTTTTTGTCTCGCTCAATCCGTCAGAGCCTGTGCCGGACGACTTGATTTATGATCAGACAACGTTTCGCCATCCGGTGTTCGACGCCCCTGCGCTGGCAGCGCAGAGTCAGTTGACCGCAATGCAGGGGCAGAACAACACCTGGTTTGCCGGCGCCTACACACGACATGGATTTCACGAAGACGGCTTTGCCAGTGCGGCACGGATTGCGCGGCTGATGGACCGGCAGATTGCATGAAGCTTGTTCCGGAACATATCGCAGGCGTTATCACGCATACCCGCCGTGGCGCGATTAAGCATGGGTTTCGCTATGGCGTCGATTTCGTACTGATCGACCCCGAGGCACGCGGCACCGGCCCGTGGCTGTATTCGCGCAACCGGTTCAATCTGGTTGCGGTCTATGACATCGACCACGGCGGGCGTTTGAAGGCCGGAGTCGGGTCGAAATGGGCCCGCGATGTGCTGGCCGCACATGGTCTGACCGACCGGCAGGTTCAGCTTTTTCTGCTGACCCAGCCTCGGTTCGCGGGATATGTTTTTAACCCTGTCAGTTTTTGGCTAGCGCTGGTCGATACCGCATTGATCGCGGTGATCGCCGAGGTTTCGACCCCGTTTGGTGACCGTCATTCCTATTTGTGCCGCCTTCCAGGCTTTGCTCCGATCACCAAAGACAGCCGGATCAGAACGCCGAAATCTCTGCATGTCTCGCCGTTTCAGGCGATGGCGGGCGATTATGAGTTCACCTTTGATATCCGCGCCGATCAGATTGCCATTCGTATCCTGCATCGAAACGGGGCCGAAGGCGTCGTCGCCACCCTGTCGGGCCCACGCCGTCCGATGACCAGCGCCGGATTGGCGATGGCCGCGCTACGCCGTCCGCTGGGCACCTTGCTAACGACCATGCTGATCTACTGGCAAGCCCTGCGTTTGAAACTAAAGGGCGCTCAATACCGCACCCGTCCCACCCCCCCAAAGACCGAGGTCACCTGATGCTGTTTCTGACAAACCGCGTGAAGCACGATTTTCTGGACACCTGCGCGCGGATCAATATCGGCAGTCTGCGGCTGCGCACGCCAGAAGGCGAAACTTATGATTTCGGCCGGGGCAGCCCCGCAGCCGAGATGCAGATTTATGACTGGTCGGTGGTGACAGCGATCGCTGCGCGTGGCGATATCGGGCTGGGGGAAACCTATGTGGCGGGTCTGTGGGAGACGCCGTCGATCACAGACCTGACCAGTGTCGCGTTGAAAAATCTCGATCAGTTTCGCGGTTATGTCTATGCCGGGTTCTGGAATAGCCTGAAATTCCGGGTCGTGAACCGGCTGATGCGTGCGAATTCCCTGCGAGGTGCCGCCCGCAACATCCGCGCGCATTATGACGTGGGCAATGAGTTCTATCAGCTGTGGCTGGACGAAGGCATGACCTATTCTTCGGCCATATTTGCACCCGGCGACAATGATCTGGGCCGCGCTCAGAACCGCAAATATGACCGGATACTGCAAAGGTTGAAAGGCGACGGGCGTGTTCTTGAAATCGGCTGTGGTTGGGGTGGCTTTGCCGAACGCGCGGTTGAGCGGGGGCACGATGTCACCGGTCTGACTATTTCACCCAGCCAAAAGGGATACGCCGACGCGCGACTGGATGGCCGCGCCGAGATTCGGCTACAGGATTACCGCGACAGCAGCGGACGGTTCGACAGCATCGTCTCGATCGAAATGATCGAGGCCGTCGGACAAGACTACTGGCCCACCTATTTCGCTACGCTCAAGGCTCGACTGGCAGAAAACGGGCGCGCGATCATCCAGGCGATCACCGTACGCGACAGTTATTTTGATACCTACCAGCGCAGTTCGGATTATATCCGGCACTACACATTCCCCGGCGGCATGC
>CALEMZ010000070.1 GCA_937910975.1 uncultured Pseudorhodobacter sp.
CGCGCCCGTGATGGAAGCGCCTGCCCCCGAAGTGGAGCGCGCGTCCGTCGCAACACCCCCCGCCATTGTCAAAGCTGGTCCCGGCTTCATACCGCTGGTGCTTGGCGGTGTTGTGGCCGCTGGTTTGGGCTTTGCCCTTGCCCGTTATGTCGTGCCCGAAGGCTGGCCCGTCCCCGGCTCCAGCCCATTGCAACAACAACTGACCATGCAATCCGGCGAGATCGCAGACCTGCGTGGGCAGCTGCAAGCTTTGCCGAAAGAGAGTGCGGCCAATGCGGTGATGGATGAACTTGTAAGCCTGCGTGAAACCGCCGCCGCCGCCCTGCAAACGGCAGAGGCAGCGAAAATGGCCGTCGAAGCTGCCCAGCCGGCCACTCCGGTTGAAGACCTTGGCCCTCGTATCGCCGCGGTTGAAGATCGCATGCTATCTCTGGAGGCACGCCCTGTTGGCGGTGCGGGCGCTGACCCATTGGTTCTGTCGCGGCTTACGGATGATATTGCCACCCTGCGGATGGAGATCACCGCCCAGAAGACTGCCGCTATAGCCAGCGCGCAAGAGTCTGAAGCCGCGCGAGTTGCGACCGAAACCAAAGCGCAATCGGTGCTGTTGCAAGCGGCTTTGGCCAAAGTCGAAGCGGCCCTGCAAAGCGGCGTGCCCTTTGCTGATCCGCTGATGCAGCTTGCAGATGCAGGCATCATGATTCCCGCAGTTCTGTCGGACAATGCCGAAGCTGGCCTGCCCACAACCGCCGCACTTGCCGAAAGCTTTGCTGGCCCGGCCCGTGCAGCTTTGGAAGAAAGCCTGCGCGGCAATATGGGCAGCACCTGGCCAGAGCGTGTCGGCTCTTTCCTGCGCAGCCAAACCGGCGCGCGATCCCTGACCCCTAAGGAGGGCGATGACCCCGATGCCATCCTGTCGCGCGCCAATGCAGCCGTTTTTGCGGGTGATCTGCAAACGGCGCTTGCCGAAATCGCGACCCTGCCTGAGGTAGCGCAACCCGCGCTTTCTGATTGGGTGGGCCGGGCCAATCTGCGTTTGAATGCACAAACAGCGGCTGCCGATTTGGCGGCGGCTTTGGGCGAAAGGTAAACCACTGCAATGATCTGGTCACTCATCAAAGTTTTGCTGTTTGTTGCTGCGATTGCCGGGCTTACCCATGGCGCGGGCGTTTTGATGGATACCGGTGGCGGTATTCGCATCGCGGCGCTTGGCGTTGAGTTCACGCTTGGCCCGTTGCAGGCTGCTGTCGCGGTTTTGCTGCTGATGGCCAGTCTTTGGCTGTTGCTCAAGATCATCGGGTTTCTGGTCGCGGTTTTGCGCTTTCTTAACGGCGATGAAACGGCCATTTCCCGTTATCTTGACCGCAACCGCGAACGCAAAGGGTATCAGGCCCTGTCCGACGGCCTGATGGCGCTTGCTTCTGGCGAAGGGCGCGTGGCGCTGGCCCGCGCCGCCAAGGCCGACAAGCTGCTGGACAGGCCGGAGCTGACAACCCTGCTTATCGCACAGGCAGCGGAAATGACCGGTGACACCAAGCGCGCAACCGAGGCCTACAAGCTTTTGCTTGAGGACAACAAATCCCGTTTTGTTGGCGTGCGTGGCCTGATGCGCCAGAAAATGGCCGAAGGCGATACCGCAACCGCGCTGAAACTGGCGGAAAAGGCCTTTGCCCTGAAGCCAAAGCATAGCGAGATCCAAGAAATCCTCCTCGGCTTGCAAACCGAGCAGGGCGATTGGAAGGGCGCGCGCGTAACCCTTGGCGCTAAACTGAAATCCGGCGCGCTCCCGCGCGATGTTTTCCGCCGCCGCGATGCCGTTCTGGCCCTGCAAGAGGCGCGCGGCGTGTTTGATGAAGATGCCAGCATCGAGGCCCGCGAGGCCGCGATTGAGGCGAACCGTTTGTCGCCGGATCTGATCCCCGCCGCCGCCATGGCCGCGCGCAGCTACATCGCAAAAGACGATGCCCGTAACGCGACCAAAGTGCTGAAGAAAGCTTGGTCGGTTCAGCCCCACCCCGATCTTGCCGCCGCCTTTGCCGAAATCGTGCCCGATGAGACCACGGCAGAGCGGCTGAAGCGCTTCCGGCTGATCACAGCGATCAATCCGGATCATATCGAAACCCGCCTGCTGCTTGCCGAACTCAACCTCACGGCCGAGGAGTTTCCAGCCGCACGCCGCGCGCTGGGTGATTTGGCAACATCCCATCCCAACGCCAGAACCCTCGCCATTATGGCTGCGGTGGAGCGGGGCGAGGGGGCGGATGATGTCGTGGTTCGCGGCTGGCTTGCCCGCGCCCTTACCGCGCCGCGCGGCCCGCAATGGTGCTGTGACAAGTGCCAAGCGATCCACGCCCAATGGGTGCCGGTCTGCGAAAACTGCGCAGGCTTCGATACCCTTTCATGGCGCGAACCCGCAGATGCCGCTGGCCCCAGCGCAACCGGAACGGAATTGCTGCCGCTGATCATCGGCACACCTGCACAGCAACCCGTCATAACGGATGAAACAGCCCCGGATGAAGCCGAAATCATATCCGAAGAAGCCAGCGAAAAACCTCCCGAAAGATAGCCAGCCGGGTGGTTCAAGCAGGGGGGCGGGCGCGGACCCGCTTAAAGGGCGAGGGTCACGTCTGCTCCAGCGCGAAACATGCGGCGTAGCCTGTGGCCGTTGCAAGTTGCCCCGGCGCCTCTTGTTTGCAACGCGCCATAGCCAGAGGGCAGCGCGGGTGAAATGCGCAGCCGGACGGTGGGTTGATTGGGTTCGGGATTTCGCCTTCGACGGGCTTGCGCCGCCGCCCCGAAAGCGCAAGATCGGGAACCGCGTCAAGTAGCATGCGGGTATAGGGGTGCTGCGGATCGCGAAACAGGGTTTTGCCATCCGCAACCTCAACCAGACGGCCCAGATACAACACCCCGATCCGGTTCGCCATGTGGCGCACGACCGATAGATCATGGCTGATGAACAGATAGGTCAGGCCCA
>CALEMZ010000071.1 GCA_937910975.1 uncultured Pseudorhodobacter sp.
CGCGCTGACCGCCCCACCCCGCCAATAACCGAAAGCACCACAAAGCCGGGTCCAAGCTGCGGCACCACCGTGTCACGCCCCCGCGCCGCCACAATGACAGGCCGCCCGTCCACCAGCCATGTAAACGGCCCCACGCCGCCCCGCACCCGCAACAGCAGGCCCTCCGGCATAAGCTCCACCTCCGCCCCATCGGGCGGAAAGGCAACGCGCGGCGCATCCGCCACCTCAAACGCCGCCGCGCGCGATCTGAACTGCCGAAGCGGCTGCGGCAAGGATGCATTACCCACCATCAATGTGGCGGCAGGCGGTGGCGGCATCGGCTCCAACCCGCGCTTCACCCGCGCGAAAGCCTGAAACAACACCGGCGCCGCCAAATCACCGCCAAAGGCTCCCGGCACCGGCGTCCCATCCGCCCGCCCCATCCAGACCCCGATCACATGCCGCCCGTCAAACCCAATCGCCCAAGCATCACGGTGCCCATAGCTCGTCCCAGTTTTATAGGCCAAACGGTTTACCGGTGCCCCCGCAGGCGGCGGCATCCCCGACAGAATATCGCCCACCTGCCACGCCGCCACCGCCGAGATCACGCGCTGCCCCGCACCCGCCTGCCCCGTCACATGCAAAGGCAGCGCCACGCCGCCCCGCGCAATGGCGGCGTAAAGCCCGACCATATCCTCCAGCGTCACACCCAAACCACCCAGTGCTATCGCCAGCCCCGGCTGCCCCCCCGGCACCCGCGCATCCACCCCCGCCCGGCGCATCGCGGCCAGCAGTTTTGCCGGTCCCAAAGCATCGGTCAGCGCCACCACCGGCAGGTTCAGCGACAGTTGCAACGCCTCGCGCACTCGCACCATGCCGCGAAAGCTTTTGTCGAAATTCTGCGGGGCGTAGCCGCCGAAATCCATCGGGCGGTCCTCAATCAATGTCTCGGGATGCGCCAGCCCTTCATCAAAGGCGAGACCGTAAACCAAGGGCTTCAAGGTTGAACCGGGGCTGCGCACCGCCCGCGTCATATCCACAAATCCCTGCCGTGCATCGGCGCGATAAGCCGCCGATCCCACGCTCGCCAACACCTCGCCCGATAGATGATCCGCGACCACAATCGCCACCTGCAAGCGCGCACCGTGGGCTGCCACCGCCTGCACCGCCAAGGCTTCCAACCCCCGTTGCAGCGCCAGATCAATCGTCGTCACATGCAAAGGCAGCATCGGTTCTGCCGCCACCACCCGGTCTGCCAGATGCGGGGCCAGCGCCGGGAAATCCTTGCGCGCCGCAGGCACCGTTTCCCGTTCTGCCGCCCGCGCCTGGTCGGCCGAAATCACCCCCGCCAAAACCGCCCGCGTCAAAACCTTCGCGCGCGCCATGCGCGCCGCCTCCGGTGCCCGGTCCGGCCTGCGCCCCTCGGGCGCTTGCGGCAAGGCCACCAACAACGCCGCCTCAGCCGGGGTCAATCGTCGCGGCTCCTTGCCGAAATAGGCCAATGAGGCCGCCCGAACCCCTTCAAGATTGCCACCATAAGGCGCGATCAGCAGGTAAAGCTCCAAAATCTGCGCCTTGCTCAGCCGCCGCTCCAGCGCCAAGGCCACCCGCATTTGCCGCAGCTTGCCGGCCAGCCGCCCGGTGCCACTATCCTCCAGCAACCGCGCCACCTGCATCGTCAGCGTTGACCCGCCGGAAACTACGCGCCCATAGCGCAGCGCCTGCACCCCCGCCCGCGCCAAGGCCCAAATGTCCACGCCGCCATGCTGGTAGAACCGCTTATCCTCAAACCCGACCAGCATCGCGGTAAAGGCCGGGTCCACCCCATCCACCGCCATCCGCCAACGCCCATCGGCCACCGTATAGGCCCGCAACAAACGCCCATCCCGCGCCAAAACCTCCACCGAGGTTTTCACGCCCAGATCCGGCAACAGCGTTGCCTGCACCCATGCCTCCCCCGCATCCCGCGCGAAAGCCCCCGCCCAAAGGGCGAAGGCCAGCGCGAAAAGCGGGCGCGAACGGATCACTGCGAAATCACCACCCGGCCCGCATCCGATTGCGCACGAAACTCGGGGCGGTACATATCCTCAACCGAGGCCGCAGGGTGGTGGAAACTACCCGGCGAAACTGCGCGCACCACATAGGCCAGCCGCAACGGGCCATCGCCCTGCCAATCCACCGCCGTCAAAAAGCGGTCTTGCCGGAACTCGCTATGGGCCACGTCATTTTCTACGTTGAGCCAATCAAGCCCGCCAATATCGCCGCCGCGCAACAGGTTGGGGTTATCAATCTCAAACCCCGCTGGCAGCGGATCCGCCACCATCAGCCGCGCCTCGGCGGTCCCGAATGGCACCACCTCCAGCACCACAACCA
>CALEMZ010000072.1 GCA_937910975.1 uncultured Pseudorhodobacter sp.
ACGTGTGCCGTCCGATCTTGCCTGCAAATCGACCGAGAATCCTAACCCTTCCGAAATCACAGCCTCACCCGAAACCAAAGGCTCTGCCTGATGCAGGAGGGCCAGTTCTGCATCATTCAGCACCGATTGCCCGTTGCGAAACCGGATCTGGTTTAGCCGCATGCCGGGCCGCACCAGCACCGAAAAGCTGCGCGGGCAAACCTCGGCATAAAGCGGGCCGTCATAGCCGGGTGCGATCCGGTCAAACTCCACGCCGCCATCGGTGATGGTGCGTGTCAGCAAATCCAGCCGCCCGGTAGAGGATTTTGCGTTTGCCACCGCCGTCAGCCCCTGCGGCAGCGTCAACCGCTCCATCAGGGGAATTACATAAACACAGCCCTTTTCCAGCACGGCCCCATTGCTCAGGTCCACGCGGTGCATCTCAAACTCCGCGATCCGCTCTGCCACGGTACGGCCATGGCCGGAAAGGAATGAGGCACGAACCCTATAAGCCACTGTGCCTAAACGTAAATCAAGGCTTGCGGGTTGAATTTGATCAGGGCGCACGGCTGGCCGCGCGGTAATCGCGCCTGTGTCGATCAACCCGCGCAGGGCCTGAGATGGCAGAACTCCGGTTTCGGTCATTTTCAGGCCCCCCAAAGGCGTGGCTTTTATATGGAAACGCCCGCGCCTGTCTGCACAGGGCGGGCGGTCTCAATAGTGGTCGGGCTAGCGAGATTCGAACTCACGACCTTCCGTCCCCCAGACGGACGCGCTAACCAGGCTGCGCCATAGCCCGACACTGGCGCTTTCATACTGAATTTCCGGGCAGGAGCAAGCATGAAAGTACCAATCGAGCGCAATTAGCGGCGCGGCACGCGGCCCAGATCGCCAACGCGATTGCGTAACGCTTCCAGCCGCATTAGCAGCGGCTCAACCGCTTCGTGCTTGTCGGCCAATGCGCCTTTTCGCAGGGCCCGTAAATCGGCGGGCAACCAATGGCCTGTGATATCGGGAACAATGGGCATGGGGGTGGGCGCTTTGGCGGGTGCGGCCACTGGCGGCTCATCCGCAGGGGCCGCCGCATCCGCGTCCTGAGCATCTGCCATAAGGTTAACCGACGTTTCGCCGGTTGGGTTTTCCGTCAGGTTTTCAGTGAAGGGGGTCGAGTTGGCACCCAAATGCCCACCCGATTCGGCGGGCCTATGCGCTTCCCCGTCAAGGGCCGCCAAGTCCGTCACGGTCGGCGGTGCTTGGTTAACATCAAGCGGCGATCCGGCAACCGTCTCATCTGGCTCGGTGACAGGCTCCTGCACAACCACTTCGGCCGCCGGGGAAATCACGTCATCAACCGTCTCGGAATTACCAAACGGGCCGGAAAGCGCCGCCTCCAGCGCGGCCAGTTCCTCCGGGTCCAAGTCATCCGCCTGCGCCTCTGTGGCCTGCGTGTGATCGCCTTGCTTGGCCGGGTCAATCGCGGCGGCCCCATCGCGGCTCCCGGATAAGGGTGTGTCCGAGCGCGTATCGGCATTCGTCACGCTCTCGGCTGCGTCCAGGGCCGCAATGTCGGCCACGGCGTCCGGGACAACAGGCGGGCCTGGCGTTGTAAACAAGGGTATCGGATCAGAACTTTGGATCGGCGCGTCAACATCCGGCGCAATCACAATCCCGCTCAACGCTTCGTCATTCGTCAGGCCGGAAACATGCCTAACTCCTTGCTCTCGCAAGATTTTTTGCACGCCGCGAATGGTCATTCCCTCATCATGCAATAGCTGACGGATGCCAGCAAGCAGGGCCATGTCAGCGGGCCGGTAATAGCGCCGACCCCCCGCGCGTTTGACGGGTTTGATCTGCGGAAACCGGCTTTCCCAAAACCGCAGCACATGGGCTGGCGTTTCCAGTAGCTCTGCAACTTCACTGATCGTGCGGAACGCGTCGGGCGACTTATCCATCGTCTCCCCTCAGATTACCCTTTGCTTCCGGCAGCAACACGGTCTTTCATCAGATGTGAAGGGCGGAAGGTCAGCACGCGGCGCGGGCTGATAGGTACTTCATCACCCGTCTTTGGGTTGCGGCCAATTCGCGCGGTTTTGTCGCGGATTGAGAAGGTCCCAAAAGATGAGATTTTTACAGTCTCACCGGATGCCAGAGCATCCGAGACATGCAACAATACGCTTTCCACAAGCTTCGCTGATTCATTACGCGACAGGCCAACCTCACGAAACACCGCTTCGCTCAGATCCATCCGCGTCAAGGTCTTGTCACTCATTCTATCCCCCGATTTTTTTAAGAGGATGCGCGGTTTGAAAACCTAAGTCAATATCAGAGACTTGCGTGTCCAGGGCAATCGCATTTCAAAAGTTTATCAGGAGAGAACGCAGGAAATTGTCGTT
>CALEMZ010000073.1 GCA_937910975.1 uncultured Pseudorhodobacter sp.
ATCCTTTGGGCGGCCTTGCCATTTTTCAAGCGTGGCTGGGACTCAGTGGTGAACCGTTCGCCCAATATGTGGACGCTGATCAGTTTGGGCGTGGCGGCGGCCTATCTCTATTCGATCGTGGCGACATTTCTGCCGGGCCTGTTCCCCGACGCCTACCGGATGGGTCATGGCGTCGGCACTTATTTTGAGGCGGCGGTAGTGATCGTGACGCTGGTCTTTGTCGGGCAGGTTCTGGAATTGCGCGCGCGCGAACGTACGGGCGACGCGATCCGCGCATTGCTTGATCTCGCGCCAAAGACCGCGCGACGTATCTTGCCCGACGGCATCGAATATGACGCGCCGCTGGAAAACATCATGGAGGGGGACCGGCTGCGGGTGCGCCCCGGTGATGCGGTGCCGGTGGATGGCACTGTAATTGAGGGCAGGTCCTCGCTGGATGAAAGCATGCTGACTGGCGAGTCGATGCCCGTGGAAAAAGGCCCCGGCGATGCGGTGACCGGGGCCACGATCAACAAAAACGGCAGCCTTGTGATTGAGGCGGGCAAGGTTGGGGCCGACACCGTTCTGGCGCAGATCGTGGCCATGGTGTCAAACGCCCGCCGCTCGCGCGCGCCAATTCAGGGGCTGGCCGACCGGGTGTCGGCGGTGTTCGTGCCGACAGTGGTCGGGGTGGCGATCTTTGCCTTCGTCGTCTGGTTGATGTTTGGCCCCGAACCCGCGCTGGTCTTTGCCATCGCCTCCGCGGTCTCGGTGCTGATCATTGCCTGCCCTTGCGCGCTTGGGCTGGCGACACCGATCTCGATCACCACCGCAGCAGGGCGCGGGGCGCAGGCGGGCGTTCTGATCAAGGATGCCGAGGCGCTGGAGCGGATGGCGTATGTTGACACGCTGATCGTGGACAAGACCGGCACCCTGACCATGGGCAAGCCAAAGCTCACCGATACCGTGGTGCTGGGCGATGTCACCGGGGCCGACCTGCTGTCGCTGGCCGCAGCGCTTGAGCGCGGCTCTGAACATCCGCTGGCCGAGGCGATCGTGGACGGTGCCGAGGCGCAGGGCGTCGCGCGTCAGGAGGCTGCGGATTTCGAGGCGATCACCGGCAAGGGCGTGCGTGGCACGGTTGGTGGACGCGTGGTGGCGCTTGGGAACGCGGCGATGATGCAGGATATGGGGCTGGACACCGTGCAGGCGGAAGCGCGGGCTGACACGCTGCGCGCCGAGGGCAAGACGGCCATGTTCATCGCGGCGGACGGCGTGCTTGCGGGGATCGTGGCGGTGGCTGATCCGATCAAGGACTCGACGGCGCAGGCAATCCGGGAACTGCACGCGCAAGGCCTGCGGGTGATTATGGCGACGGGCGACAACGCGCGCACGGCACAGGCGGTGGCGGGCAAGTTGGGTATTGATGAGGTGCGCGCGGGTGTCCTGCCCGAGGCCAAGAAAGACCTGATCGACCAGTTACGCCGCGATGGCCACAAGATCGCCATGGCAGGTGACGGGGTGAATGACGCGCCCGCACTGGCCGCTGCAGATGTTGGTATTGCCATGGGCACCGGCGCCGATGTTGCGATGGAAAGCGCAGGTATCACCCTGCTGGGTGGCGACCTTATGGGTATCGTACGGGCGCGGAAACTGGCGCGCGCGACATTGCGCAACATCAAGCAGAACCTCTTTTTTGCTTTTGCTTACAACGCCCTTGGCGTGCCAATCGCGGCAGGGTTGCTTTATCCGGCCACCGGCGTGCTTCTTTCCCCCATGATAGCGGCGGCGGCGATGAGCCTGTCGTCGGTCTCGGTCATCAGTAATGCACTGCGGTTGCGGCGGGTCGATCTGTAAAGGGGCGACAAGATGGCTGAGAACCCGGACCGTTGAGAAAATGCTCATCAGACGAAGGCGGCAGCTTAGATAAGTTGGCTTGAGGGTTCCCCAAGGCCTCATGCAACCTGATCACGGCGACAGGTGCCGAAAGCTGATGCATCCGATGGCACGGCCAATTGCAGGCTTGTCGTCGCCCGCTATGACACCGCCCTTCTTTGTCACTCGGTGGGGGCTAATTGTGATCTTTGTGTCTGTATAGTGCGGACGCGATCAGGCCAGGTCGACTTGATGTAGTCGAGAATGGCGCCGATCTCCAAATCTTGCAGTGCCGCCCCAAAGCCCGGCATTCCCGAGGTGAACGCCACGTTCATGTCGTCCATAACGGCTTGCCCGCCTCGGGTGATGTAATCAATTAGAGTCGCATCATCGTGGTGCCAGGTGTGGCCTGTCTCATCATGTGGCGGAGCAGGGTAGATGCCGTTTTCATCCCGGCTGCGCCAGTCCGGCTGCCCTTGCAGCGCAACGCCATGGCACGCAGCACAATGCGCCGCATAGAGATCGCGCCCCGCCTCAATACCAGCATCTGCGGAATGAAAGAAGGCCAGCGCGGGAGCTGGCATTGAACACATCAAAACGATCGCTGGCAATATCC
>CALEMZ010000074.1 GCA_937910975.1 uncultured Pseudorhodobacter sp.
TGACCATGCCGATCGAAGCGACGGAACACGCAGGCCCGGTGATCATCTGGCGTAAGGAGTTGCGGCCCGACAGTGGCGGCGCGGGGCGGCAGCGCGGCGGATTGGGGCAATATATGGAGGTTGGCGCGCGCGAGGGGCATGAGTTTGATTTCTCGGCGATGTTTGACCGGGTGTACCATCCCGCGCGCGGGCGGCGGGGCGGGCAGGCAGGTGCACCAACAAGCATCGGGCAAGATGATGGCGGCGTGATGCGCGGCAAGGGCAAGCAATTCGTGGCGCATGGGCGGCGGGTGATGCTGGCCCTGCCCGGCGGCGCGGGCTATGGCAACGCGGCGGAGCGGCCTGTGATGATGGTTCGGCGGGATTTGGCGCGCGGCTATATTTCGGCCGCAGTGGCAGCGCGGGATTACGGGCTGAGTGCGGCGGAGATAGCCGAGGTGGAGGCTTTGGTGCGGGCAGGCCAGCCGGTGGATTAAGCGGGCATTGCCGCGCGGGGTGGCCTGCGCCTATGATTGCGTAAAGATGCCCTGACAGCAGGGATTGACGATAAAGAGAAAGAGGCGACTGTGATGAAAAAACTGGTTCTTACCGGGGCGGCGGGGCGGCTGGGTTCGTACTTGCGCGAACCTTTGGCGAAGCTTTGTGATGAGCTGATCTCAACCGATCTGACCGAAGGTATTGGTGCGCTTTACCCCGGCGAGCGTTATGTGAAAGCCGATCTGGCCGATCTGGGCGCGATGGAGGCTTTGCTGCAAGGCGCTGATATGGTTGTGCATTTTGGCGCGATTGGAGATGAGGCGCCGTTTGACGCGATTTTGCAATCCAACATCATTGGGGCCTACACCATCTGGGAGGCCGCCTATCGCAATGGGGTGCGGCGCGTTGTTTATGCCTCGTCGATCCATGCCGTGGGGATGTATCCGAAAAATGAGTTCATCGGCACCGATGTGCCACACCGCCCCGATACCTATTACGGGTTGGCCAAGTGCTTTGCCGAGGATCTGGCGAGCCTTTATTGGGACAAGCGCGGCGTCGAAGCAGTGTGCATGCGCATCTTGAGTGCCGCACAGGTGGGAAACCCGCGCGCAGTGGGATCGTGGCTTAGCTATGATGATCTGATCCATCTGGTGGAGCGCGCGATTGATACGCCGGTCACGGGTTTCAGTATTGTTTATGGCGTTTCCAACAATGACCGCGCCCCAGTGGACAACAGCAAGGCGCAGTATTTGGGCTACCGGCCCAAAGACAACGCCGAGCAATTCGCGGCCAAAATCTTTGCAGAAGCCGCCCCCCTGAACCCGCAAGACCCCGGCGATATGTGTCACGGCGGGCCTTTCGCCTCGATTCCACTTGGGGAAAGCGGTGTGGCGAAGCTGAAGATAGTGGATGACCGCAAGCAGAATTGATCGGTTAACGCCATTGGCAGGTGCCGTGGGTGGGCGTTGACACCGATA
>CALEMZ010000075.1 GCA_937910975.1 uncultured Pseudorhodobacter sp.
GCATTCGGATTATCTTTGCAAAACTTGCGGAACGCCCGCATCGGCGGTTCTTGTAGCATAGTGTAATAGCGCGCCAAATGGGTGTAAATCGCTGTTTCGCGCAGCTCCATCAAGCGCCCGTTCGAGGCCTCATTCAAAGCCTCCATCCGGGCTTTGACCCGCGCAAGCCAGGGCTGCATGGAATCGTCAATCTCAAAATTCGTGTTGCGCATGCTCCAATAGCGATTCCCGATCGGGCGGTTGGCCTGATGCGCCGAGCCGCGCGCCGATTTCAGCATGAAGCTGGCCAGATCGCGCACGATGTAGTGGTTTATCTGGGCATATTTGCAGCCGCCCGGATCGGTGGAATTGTAATTTTTCAACGCGTATTCCGACGAGGCCAGCCCGCTGCCATTGCAATAGCGAATATCCTCTTCCGGGATTGAGGGGTTATAGGGCCGGTGGATTCCCGGACGTTGAAACATTGAAGGCCGGAACAAGCATTTATAGGCCCCGAAATGATCGGGGCGCCCCAATTGATAATTGGCCATGGTGAAGCGTTCCGTCACCAACTGGTCCGTCAACAACTCATAGCCAGAGTTGCCGAACAGGCGCCAATTCAGATGCATGCAGTCGCTTTCAGGCACGGCTTTCATCAGGTCGCTCAGCGTTCCATTCCCGGTCTTAACCACCAGAAACTCATCCATATCCAGCGCCATGCCCCAATCGCATTGGGCATATTCCGCCACGTTTCCGCCGCGCTCATAGGCGCGTACCTGGTGACGGCCCGCGCCCGCGCGGTTGTAGAAATACTGGATCGCCCCAATATTGCGCAGGGCGACCAAGGTTTCATGCGTCAGATCATCGCTGTCATTCTGAAACACCACGATATCGGTAAAGCCCACCTCTAGATGATGCGCCACCCATTCAAGAAAATAGGGTGCTTCATTCTTGGCGGTTGTCACAAGAAACGCTCTCATATGGTTACTCCACCCAACTTATCTTTCATCGATCACGGCGCCTTGTGGGCTATCAGGCGCGCTTGTTTCTTGGCGCGCATGGCCCCGATGCGGCGAAACAGCCCGCCGGGGTCTTGGTTTAGGCGTTCCAACAGGCGAAGGGCCAGCGGACCCATCACCGGCTCTGCCTGCGCGCGCTGCCAGATCGGGGCCAGAAGGTTGATGTCCAACCCCCCTGCGGCCAACGAAAAGGGCGTCATCCCCAGCGGCAGCTCTGCGTCGACCTTGCGCAGGCCAAAAGTTTCATCCGGGGCCTTGCCAGAGAAAAGCCGCTCAAATTCATATAGTTTCATCAGGGAGAACATCATCCCCATCTCGCGCCCCAGGGCTTGTTCCGATGCGGTCTTACCATGCTCGCCAAACGTAATCACCGCCGAGATCAACCATCGGGTCGAAAGCATTTCGAGTAAATGCGCTCCTTGTTCCACCCAGATCTTGCGAAACAGCGCTGGGGCATGTTCGGGAAAACGGCGTTTTCGCAGATGGGCGATAACCAGCCCATGCAAAAGCACAAGTTCCGATTGCCCGCCCAATTCTCGGTGCAACTCATGCTCTTTTGTCGCGTGCCGGCTGGAATTCTCGGGCAAGGGCGGTCGGACAGGGGGGAGGATTTTACTGCGAAGCGCGGCCAGATCGGTTGTCAGGTCAGCCAGCCCTTCGCCATCAGCCGGGCGCATTGGCCCGCGGCGTTTGTCCCAATGCGCGATCAGCGCTTCGGGGGCTCCGGGATAGGTAGGGCCTTGCCTACTCATGCTTTCACCCTGCGCAATTTTTTGGCGCTGACAGGTATCGGCGTCGGCAGGAAGGGGCGCAAATAGGGCAAAACTTCCTCCAGCACCGCATCCGGTTCTTGCCCGGCATCGACAACAAATACCTCACATCCGCAGCTGCGCCGCTCGTTAACAAATCGGTCCAACATCACACCGTAGCGTGCAAACTTCGTGATCGCTTCCGCATCGTCAGTGCCTTTGAGCGGTTGAGGAATGCCTTTCTTGCGGCCTTTGGTGCGGCCATAGGCTTGGGCTGCGTCCAGCGTCAGATGCACTGTCAGAAAATCATCAGGAATCAACCGGCTGATTTCAGCTATCTCGGGCCCGTCCTCTAGTTCGATGAAATTCCAGGATAATCTCTGCAAGAAGCCCTCATCGTTCAAGACAATCAGGTCGCGCGCGCCATGTTCTTGCAAGATACCGATCTGCGACAATGCCTCCATGCCCCAGATCAGCGCCACGAAATCCTTATTGCTCAGCTTGAACATCCATTGGTAAAGTTCCGGGTTCTTATGTGCGAAGATAAGGCTGCCATATAGGCTGGTCCGCTCTCCGCGCTGCCGTAAAAAGCCGATCTTGTTCTGTACCCCGGCGATCGCCGCCTTGGCGGCATTGCGAAGCCCCTGTGCGCGAAACCCTTCAGCGGCAAGCCGTTTTTCCAGCGCAGAGACAAGGGTAGTTTTTCCGCAACCGGGGAGCCCTACAAACTCCACCTGCATCACTTAGATCTTTTCGCATAAGACGTGATAAATCTCGCCAATTTCTGGCTCGGACAGCACGAGCTTGCGATCTGTGACCTTCAAGCCGTTATCTTTCAATAGCTTATCTATGCCTACCATGGAAAGATTGCCGCCCATTACCTCATCATCATCCGGCATGCGGCCGCCTTTGAAGTCATTGCC
>CALEMZ010000076.1 GCA_937910975.1 uncultured Pseudorhodobacter sp.
CGTAGTGACCCGCCTGCTGGATGCAGGCGCCATCATTGCAGGCAAGGCGCATTGCGAATACTTTTGCCTCTCGGGCGGTTCGCACACCAATGCCACGGGCCCGGTACATAACCCGCATAAACATGGATATTCAGCGGGCGGATCTTCGTCCGGCCCAGGTGCGCTGGTTGGCGGTGGTGAGATTGACATGGCAATCGGTGGCGATCAGGGCGGCTCCATCCGCATGCCGGCTTCGTTCTGCGGATGTTATGGCATGAAACCCACCCACGGCCTTGTGCCATATTCCGGTATCATGCCGATCGAGAGCACCATCGATCATACCGGTCCAATGACCCAGAACGTCATGGACAATGCCCTTATGCTCGAAGTGATCGCCGGGGCCGATGGCCTTGATCCGCGGCAATACGACGTCAAGACCGATCGCTACACCGCCGCTGTCGGGCGTGGTGTGTCTGGTCTGCGGATTGGTGTGATCAAAGAAGGATATGGGCAGCCCGGTGCGGAGGCTGATGTCAATGACAAGGTTCGCAAGGCTGCCGAGACTTTGCGCGGTCTCGGGGCAACAGTAGATGAGATTTCCGTGCCTTGGCATCTGCATGGTGTCGCCATCTGGACGCCCATCGCGCTAGAGGGGCTGACCCAGCAGATGATGCTGGGCAACGGGATGGGCACCGGCTGGGAAGGGTTATATACAACCTCGCTGCTAGAGTATCATTCCAACTGGCGCTCGCGAGCGGATGAATTGAGCGATACGCTTAAGCTCTCCATGCTGATTGGCCAATACCACCTCAAACACACGCGCGGCCGCTACTATGCTAAGGCTCAGAACCTGTCGCGGCAGTTGCGCGAGGAGTTCAACAAAGTGTTCGCCTCCTACGATCTTCTGCTTACCCCGACAACGCCGATGAAAGCACCGCCCATTCCACCGGCCGATGCCTCGCTTGAGCTGTGGTGCCAGCGAGCGTTCGAGATGATCACCAACACCGCCCCCTTCGATGTCACGGGGCATCCCGCAATGTCAGTGCCATGCGGCATGTCGGACGGGCTGCCTGTCGGGTTGCAGATTATTGGACGGCGCTATGACGAAAGCACGATATACCGTGCGGCATCCGCGTTCGAGCAATCGGGCGACTGGCGCAAGATGTAGGTGGGGAAGATGTTCCCATGACACGTCCGATAAATGGCCTGAGCCATGTCAAGGGTTCTGCGGCCCGTCCACTGATCGACGCCACGATCCCAGAGTTTATGGCCGAAGTAAGGCGTCGTCACGGGGATAATCTGGCGGCTGTGTTCAGCCAAACCGGCGAGCGGTGGACCTATCACGACCTGATGCGCCGCGTAGATCGGCTGGCGGCAGGGCTTTTGGCCATTGGGGTCTACAAAGGCGACCGTGTCGGAATCTGGTCGCCCAACCGGCCCGAATGGGTGTTGGCGCAATTTGCCACCGCGCGGATCGGGGCGATCCTTGTCAACATCAACCCGTCCTATCAGGCGAGTGAACTGGAATATGCGCTGCGACATGCCGGGGCGAGTACGCTGATTGCCGCGCCGCAATTTCGGGACTCGGACTATCTGGCAAAGCTGCGTGATCTGGCGCCAGAGCTGGCCCGTGCGCGTCCGGGTCATTTACAGGCAGAAAAACTGCCACAGCTTCGGCGCGTGGTGCAACTCGGCCCGGATCCGATGCCCGGTGCTTTGTCTTTTGATGAGGTTATGGCACGTGGTGGGGCGGGGCCAAAGTCGCGGCTGGATGGCATCACCGCGTCGCTGAATCCGGACGACGCGATCAACATTCAGTTTACCTCTGGCACCACCGGCCGCCCGAAAGGCGCGACATTGAGCCACCGCAGTATCATCAACAACGCCATTTCGGCGGCACGGGCTATTCGTCTGACAGCGGATGACGCTTTGTGCATTCCGGTGCCGCTATATCACTGTTTCGGGATGGTTTTGGGCAATCTCGCGGCGGTTTCTTACGGGGCCAAAATGGTCTTCCCCAGCGAAGGATTTGATGCGCTGGCGACACTCAAGGCGGTTCAGTCGGAGGGCTGTACCGCCTTGCACGGCGTCCCAACTATGTTTGCTGCCATGCTGGATCATCCGGAGTTTGCCAGTTTTGATTTGCGCAGTTTACGAACAGGTATCATGGCAGGGTCGCTGTGCCCGGCACCGTTGATGCGGCGTGTGATGGAAGACATGCATTGCCACGGCATCACCATCGGCTATGGCATGACGGAAACAAGCCCGATTTCCTTTCAGTCCGATCCGGACGATCCGCCCGCGCGGCGTGTGTCCACTGTGGGTCGAGTCCAACCGCACGTGGAATGCCGTGTTGTAAATAAAGAAGGGCGCACCGTTCCTGTCGGGAAACAGGGGCAGTTGCTGACCCGTGGCTATCTGGTGATGAAAGGGTATTGGAATGACCCAGAATTCACTGCAGAGGCGATCCGCGACGGCTGGATGCACACCGGCGATCTGGCCACCATTGACGCCGAGGGCTATTGCCAGATCACGGGCCGCGCGGGTGACATGCTGATCCGCGGGGGGGAGAATGTCTATCCCGCCGAAGTTGAAGACCTTTTAATCTCTCATCCTGATATTGCGCAGGCTCAGGTCTTTGGCCTTCCCGATGCACGGCTGGGTGAGGAGGTCGCGGCCTGGATCGTCCTGCACCCCAAAAAGTCACTCACTGCAGACGCCTTAAAGGATTGGTGCAAGGATAAGATTGCGCGCTTCAAAGTGCCGCGTCACATCTGCTTTGCCACTGACATGCCGCTGACGGCCACAGGAAAACCCCAGAAGTTCAAAATGCGGGATATGATGTGTGAAGAACTGGGGATTGCAGCCCCATCCTGAAATAGAAGGAGCCTGCACATGCATACCCTGACTGCAATCATCCGCGCCCGGAAAGGGTCTCAAGCAACGGTACGCGCCGAACTGCTCAAGGTCGGTGAATTTGCCAAAGCCCATGAGCCAGACACGATAGATTTCTTCGTTGCGCAAGATACGCAGGACCCTTGCGTGTTCACCACCTACGAGCGGTTCACAAACGTGGCGGCAATGGAGCGGCACAACAATGGTGCCGGCTCACAAGGGTTTTTTGCCGCAGCAGGCGGCCTGCTGGATGGAGACGTGACTGTTGTGATTGCCGAAGAGATATGGCCCGAGTGATCGCAGCCAGAGCCTACAACTGCACACCCTTGGTCAGTGCGCCATCGATCACAAGATTGGTGCCTGTGGTAAAGCTTGATGCAGGGCTGGCAAGGAACACCACACCGCGTGCGATTTCCTGCGGCATTGCCATGCGCCCCATCGGGTTCATCCCCAGCGCTTCGGCAAACAATTCCTTGTTGTTTTGCTCAATATTTTGCCAAATGCCGCCGTCAAAGTAAGTATTTCCAGGCGATACGGTGTTGGCGCGGATGCCCTTTGGCGCGAGTTTCATCGCCTGTCCCTGAGCGTAGTGCACCAGCGCGGCTTTGAAGGCGCCATAGGCAGGGCCGGTAAAGTCGACTTCGCGGCCCGACACGGATGAAATCAGCGTAATCGAAGCAGCCTTGGACTTTTCCAGAAACGGCATTGCCGCATTCACAAGCCGGACAGAGTGCATCATATCCACGCCAAAGCCCGCTTCCCAGGCGGCCTCATCATCGCCCACGGCGAGGGCTGACACATTGGCAACGACAATATCGATGCCCCCCAATGCGGCGGCAGAGTCTGTGACCCAAGATTTCAGCGCGTGTTTATCGGCTAC
>CALEMZ010000077.1 GCA_937910975.1 uncultured Pseudorhodobacter sp.
AGCATAACCTTGCCAAGGTTAGGGTCGGGCGTTCGAATCGCCTCGCCCGCTCCATTTCGGTTCCTGCGAAAGCAGGTGGTTTGCAAAGGTCGCCTTCGGGCGGCCTTTTGCATTTGTGGGCCGGGGTTGCGGCGGGGTTCTACAGCGCCACCTGTGCAGCGCTGTGGTGGTAGGGGTCAGCCTTCCGCATCCACCCTGTGTTCCGTCAAAAGGCGGATGCTCTGGTTCTTAAGGGCCTGCAGGTCGTTGCTGTGGCTGATGATTTGCAACAGCATTTCCCACTGGCAGACAGCAATCTCGCGGGTCATTCTGGTCTTGTGGTACATGTCTTTTCTCCGTGTGTGCAGGTCACCGAAGTAAACTCAAGAGTGATTCCCCGCGTGGGGGTGCCGAAGATAAAGAGTGATCAATTCGCGGGCTATATAAAAGCCACGCGATGACGTTTCTTGATCGCCTTCGCATCTTCAGCCATCAGATAGCGCACCCGCCATGCGCCCGGCACAACGGTCCGGGTCGCATGCAGGTCGTTGTCAGCGTGGCTGCTGCGGTGGCGGCGAATGCCGTTGGTAGAAGTTGATCTCCGCCTTGATCTCCGCCGACAGGTCCATGAGCCGCTGCAGCCTTCGCGCGATTTCACTGTGCCGCGCGTCCAGCTGGTCGATCGTCGACGAGAGGCCACCTCCCGCCACGCCAAGCCGTCCGCTTTCCACCCGCCCCATCACCCGGATCGTATCCAGCCCCAACATCATGCGCCGGATTTCGGTCGAAGCCTGATTTAGGTCGCCAGAAAGCTTGTCAGCCTTGACCATCGCCTCCTTGGCCTGCGTGGCATAGGTCTTCTGGATGTTGACAAGAAATTCCAATTCCTTCTGAAAATCAATCGAGGCACTGCTTGGGTCTTCCTTGGCAAATTGCGTCGGAAGGTCGCTTAAAAGCCGGTGGATCCCTGACAAAATCAGAGCCTCGGTCACCACCTCGGCCATAGACCAGCACAAATTGGCTTTGTTGCCAGCAAAGGCTTCCAACTGGTGCGAGATTTCAGTCGAGGCGTATTTGTAATTATCCGAGATCGCCGAAATCGGCCCTCCCGAGGGTTCCAGCCGAGAGGCAATGATGCGCATGTTGGTCGGAATTGCCTGAAGCGCCTCGAATTCGCGCAGCAAAAGATCCTGCTGTTCATGCGTTGCCTTCAAATTGGCGCTGATCGCCTGCAGCGCGCGGCTCTTGGCCACGTTATTGCGGCCTAGGGTGCGCAAGCTCGACACCAGTATGATCGAGCTTTTGCTCTCTGCCGCTCAAGGGTGGCACCAGAAAGGTCTGCCCTTCGAACTGACAGGCCTCAGCCCTGCCCTGGATCAGCGGTTCGATCTCTTGGGCATATCTGCCGGAACATTGACGCGAGAGGTGCAAGCATGACGATCAAAGTACTGGCGATCGACGATTCCCGCACCATCCGGACCATGGTACACAAGGCCATGGCAGAGGCTGGCTTTGACTGTGCTTTGGCCGATGATGGGGTACAGGGTCTTGCCCGTTTCCGCGACGACCCGCCCGACGTTGTAATCACCGATATCAACATGCCCAACCTTGACGGTTATGGCGTGATCACAGCAATCCGGGGTGGCGAAGTGCATCGCCGGGTGCCGATCCTAGTGCTGACCACCGAAAGCTCGCCGCATCTAAAAGCGCGGGCACGCGAGGCAGGCGCGACCGGCTGGATCATCAAACCCTTCGACGATGAAGCCTTGGTTTCAGTCGTTCGCAGGGTCACCGGAATGGAGGTGTGACATGACAATTCAGTCTTCCATCCGTGACATGTTTTTTGAGGAAAGCGAAGAACTGCTCGAAGCGTTGAGTGAAGGGCTTGCGCTTATGTTGTCCGGTCAAAAGGACGACGAAACCGTGAACGCAGTGTTTCGGGCCGTGCATTCTATCAAGGGCGGCGCAGGGGCATTCAAGCTGACCGAGCTTGTTGCCTTTGGCGCATCAACTGGCGGCGTGGACGCGCTGTTGTCACTTCTGTCCGACTATCCGCACGATTGCCCGCCAACAATGATCGTCCAGCACACCGGCAGCGGGTTCTCGGAAAGCCTGGTCCGTCTCTTGGACCATCGCTGCAAAGCCACGGTAATGGCCGCACATGACGGTCTTGAGCTGCTGCCCGGTCGGGTTTACGTGGCCGCGGGTACGGAGGGCCATCTGGTCTTGAAGCCTGGCAAACCAAACCTGTGCCAAATCAAGCGGGGCGAGCCTGTATCCGGCCATATACCCTCGGTCGATGCCCTATTTCATTCGGCGATTTCGCAGGCCCCACAAGTGGTTGGCGTGATCCTGACCGGCATGGGCAAGGACGGGGCCGCCGGACTATTGGCCCTGCGCCGCGCTGGCGGCACCACCATCGGCCAAGACGAAGCGACCTCTCTTGTCTACGGCATGCCGAAAGCGGCGTTCAACATGGGAGCGGTGCAGCGGCAACTGCCCATCCAGAAAATCGGAGCCGAGATCATCAACGTCTGCCGCTCCGGCCAGAGCCAGATGTATGACACGCAGTCCAGATCGGCAGTTCGTCAATGACAACCCTTCCACAAAGTGATCGTTCCCTTTCCGTCATTCAGGGCGAGTTCCGGATATCCGAAGCTTCTGAAGATCTGCTTTCGACGGTCCTCGGTTCCTGCGTGGCGGTCTGCCTGCATGACCCGGGGCGCCGGATCGGCGGCATGAACCATTTCCTTTTGCCCTTCGGTCAGGGTCATGGCACCGATCGTCCAGTTCGCTATGGCCTGTTCGCGATGGAAATTCTGGTCAATGAGTTGATGAAGCAAGGCGCGGTAAAGGCGCGACTGCAGGCGAAAATCTTCGGCGGCGCCAAGATCATGGCCGACCTGGGTGACATCGGCAAAGCGAATGCGCGTTTCGCCCAAGAATTTCTTCACACCGAAGGCATCCCCTGTCTGGCCGAGAGCCTTGGCGGAACAAATGCGCGGCGGATTGTCTTTCGTCCGTCGACGGGAGTAGCGCGGATGATGCTGGTACCGTCGAGCAACCTTTCACAGATCCACCCGTTATTGAGCCCAGCAAAACAAGAGCCGGACCATCGCATCGATCTTTTCTAGATCCCAGTGCCCAGGTCACACAGAAATGTGCCACCAAGGCAGGTCCGACGGCAGCCGGCACCTTCCGTCACATGCCCGCAAGAGCGAGGTGGGAAGCGAAAGCTCTTTAGAAGAACCCCATCCAGAGTCTCCTTGCTTGCAGGTAAAGTTGTCAGCGCAGTCGACGACTCTGATCATGGACCGCCCTCCGATGGCATCGATGTGCCAAGGCGGGCCTGCAATGGTCCAACAGAGAGAGCGGCCACCTCATCAAAGCAGGTAGAAACAGCGACAACGAGGTCAGTGCCCTCATTCGTCAGATGCAACACCCGTCAATAGGTTGATGGTCTCGCCAACCTGAGACCGTGGCACCGAACGGGCCTATTACCGGAAACTCACCGCCGCATTTTTTGCAGCGCTGACGGGCTATCTGAAGGTCACTATCAGGCAACGCTAATCTTTGTATTCCATTCGAGACAGCGTTTGCTGAGATCCTCGGGGAGTGGCATGTCCGTAAAGACTTCGCTGATCTCGCTCAGAGATGCCAGCCGAACCGGGGCCGATCGCGTCAGTTTTGAGTGGTCGCAAACCACGAAGGTTTGACGCGCCTGACAGATGATTGTCTTGGAAACACGCACTTCTGCAAGATCATAGTCCAGAAGGTCGCCGTCGGCATCCAAGGCCGACGCGCCGATGATAGCATAGTCGACCTTGAACTGCTCAAAGAATTGCGTCGTCAGATCGCCCACCAACCCACCGTCCGAGCGGCGCAAGGCGCCACCTGCGACCAAAATCTCGCAACCAGCATTGGCGACAAGGATGTTCGCAACATTCATGTTGTTGGTGATCACCGTGATGTTTCGGTGGCCCAAAAGCTCCCGCGCGACGGCTTCGGTCGTGGTGCCAAGGTTCATAATGATCGAACAATTGTCCGGAATGGTCGCCGCGCAAATCTTGGCGATGGCCGCCTTCGCCGCGGCGTTCATCTTGCGGCGCTCATCATAGCCCAGATTGGCCACGCCGATGCGCGGCACTGCACCACCATGCACCCGATCAAGATAGCCGAAATCGGCCAATTCCGTCAGATCGCGCCGGATCGTCTGTAGCGTAACATCAAACCGGTGGGCAAGATCCTCAACGATCACGCGGCCTTCGCCCTTAGCAATTTCGAGGATCTCGCTTTGCCGGAAATTCAGCGCCATGAGTTTTTCCTTTTGGTTCGCATGATAGGCACATGTTTTCGAATATATCCGAGAGCCGATCAAGCGGAAATTTAATGTGCTCTTTTGTCCATTACGACGCAATATACAGCGCGAATTTGTATGTTATCTTAAAATATAGCGAAAAATCAATGGGATGATCAAATTATATGCCAAAAATGTTCGATATATGCGAAAACGAACATGTACGAACATATTTCTTGACAGGCAATGAAGAAATGTACACCTTCATCTTCGCAAAGAGGGGAAGCTATTGTGAGCGATAAGGCGGAGCCGACCACGGCTGATCTCTTCATAATTGGCGGCGGCATCAACGGCTGCGGAATTGCACGCGATGCTGCGGGCCGCGGCCTATCGGTTGTAGTCGCCGAACAGGGTGATCTCGCGCAGGCGACCTCTTCTGCCTCGACGAAACTCTTCCACGGCGGGCTGCGTTATCTGGAGTATTTCGAATTCCGTTTGGTGCGCGAGGCACTGGAAGAGCGCGAGACCCTGCTTGTCGCCATGCCCCATATTTCTTGGCCGATGCGGTTCGTGCTGCCCTACCACCGCGACATGCGCTTTGAGGGTGATACGCCCACCGGGCGGCTGATGTCTTTCGTGATGCCCTGGATGAAGGGGCGGCGGCCGGCCTGGTTGATCCGTTTGGGATTGTTCCTCTATGACACCTTGGGGGGCCGCAAGATCCTGCCCGCCACCCGCACGCTGAACCTCCATACCGATCCGGCCGGAGAACCGCTGCAATCACGCTTCGAACTTGCCTACGAATATTCTGACTGCTGGATTGAGGATGCCAAACTTGTTTCGCTGAACGCCCGCGATGCGGCGGAACGCGGTGCCACGATCCTTCCCCGTACCCGCGTGATCCACGCTGAGCGCCGTGGCAATCTTTGGCATATCGAAACAGAAGGCCCCAAGGGTCACGAAAGCCATTCGGCGCGGGCCTTGGTCAATGCGGGCGGCCCATGGGTCGAGAAAATAATCCGCGATGTCGCACAGATCAAGTCCAGCGAAGGCGTCCGCTTGGTACGCGGCAGCCATATTGTCACTCGTAAGCTTTACAATCACGACCGTAGCTATTTCTTCCAAGGCACCGATGGGCGCATCATCTTTGCCATACCTTACGAGCAGGACTTCACCTTGATCGGCACCACCGACAAGGATCATCTCGGGTCGCCCGACAACCCGACCTGCACCGACGAAGAGCGCGATTATCTTTGCGCTTTCGCCAGCCAGTATTTCGCCAAACCCGTGACAGCAGCCGATGTGGTCTGGACCTATTCCGGCGTTCGGCCGCTTTACAATGACGGGGCAAAATCGGCCACCGCTGCGACCCGTGACTATGTGTTAAGCCTCGATGAGAACGGCCCGCCGCTGCTCAATGTCTTTGGTGGCAAGATCACCACCCATCGCCGTCTGGCGGAATCGGGGCTGGCCAAGCTGAAGCCATACTTTCCCAAGGCAACGGGCAACTGGACGGCCAGGGTTCCCTTGCCCGGCGGCAATTTCCCACATTCAGGCGTCGCGGATCTGACCGCCGAACTGAAGCGAAGCCATGGATTTTTGACCGATGCCTGGGCGTCGCGGCTGATCCGGGCCTATGGCACCGAGGCGACGACATTGCTGGGCGGGGCAATGTCGGCCGCTGATCTGGGCAGGGATTTCGGAGCGACATTGACTGAGGCCGAAGTGCGCTGGCTGATGACCCGTGAATTCGCAATGGCCGCCGCCGACGTGGTGTGGCGGCGCACCAAGCTGGGTCTGAGACTGACACCGGAACAAATCACGGCACTGGACGAGTTCATGGCCACTGCTGGGGCAGAGGGCGCTATCAGCCCCGCTGCGGAATCGAGGGGGGGGCCATGGCGCTTGAGTTGAAAGCAGTGAGCAAGGTGGTCAAAGGGCAGGTGCATATCCAGCCCACGGACCTTGTGCTGGAAAAGGGCACCATGAACGTGCTGCTTGGCCCTACCCTTTCGGGCAAAACCTCGATGATGCGGCTTATGGCCGGTCTCGATGTACCCACCAGCGGTACGATCCACTGGGACGGCACGGATGTTACCGGCATGCGGGTACAAGACCGCAAGGTGGCGATGGTCTATCAGCAGTTCATCAATTACCCCGCGATGACGGTCTATGA
>CALEMZ010000078.1 GCA_937910975.1 uncultured Pseudorhodobacter sp.
GGCCTTAATATGCAACGCTATTACAATCAAGTTTGCCTGTTCTACGGGGCCGATCCCGAAGTCCGCGCCGCGCTGGCTGCGGACTTTGAGCTGCCAGAGGAACGCGCCGCCACCTGTGTTGATGAGTTTGACCTTGCCGCCGATTCTTGGGCCAAAATACTGGAGCCGCTGGAAACCTCCAAACCCGCACAATCCATTGCCTTTACAGGGGAAACCAAAAGCAATATCGGCGCGCTACTGGCTGATGAGGTCAAGGCCCTGAACGAGACCTACAAGCTGCCCAGCCCCATCTCGGTGGAACTTGCAAGCTGCGGCGTGGAGAACGCCTTTTATGACCCGGCAACCGCCACCATTACGATTTGCATAGAATATGTGGAGTTTCTGGAACGTCAGGCCATTGCTGGCGACTTGTGATCACAAGGCGCAATTTTCCGACACATGCCTTTTTCACCACTGACGTCCTGAGCCACTTAAAGCAAGACCCACCCACGCCGCGCGGTTGAAATGGGGCGTCACCAGACTCTTAGGCTAAGACTCCGCACGTCCAGCGCCAAAAAAACGGATCCTTTATGTGATCACGGCTTGCAAAATTGTGATCACATGCAGCATTTTTCTGCGCAAGCAGCATCGAAAAGCAACGTTTTTTCTGTTCTCAACGCGTGACTCACGCCAGAATTACGCTATTCATAGACCAAAGCAGCAAGCCTAGGGCGGGCCATTCCCGCAAGGCGCAGCCACGAGGGATAGACCATGGCAGAAGCAAAGCGGGTTACGCGCCCCCTTTCCCCCCATTTGCAAATATACCGCCCACAGCTCACGTCGATCACGTCGATCTTGTCGCGCCTGACCGGCAACGGGCTGATTGTGGGTACGATGCTGGCCGTCTGGTGGCTGTTGGCCGCCGCGACTTCGCCAGAGTATTTCGCCGTCGCCAATGCAGTGGCAACTTCCTGGTTTGGTGATCTGGTATTTACCGGCTCGCTCTGGGCGGTCTGGTATCACTACCTCGCAGGGCTGCGGCACCTCTATTTCGATGCGGGCAAGGGGCTTGATATTCCCACCGCCGAAAAACTCGGCTGGGCCTGCATCATCGGATCGGTCGTGTTGACGATCCTCACCATCATTCTTGTGCAATAGGGGGGCCGCCAAATGCGTTACTTGACCGACCGTAAGCGCGCCATGGGTAAGGGCTCTGCCCATTCCGGCACTGAACACCATTGGTATATGACGGTTTCGGCCGTGGGCCTTGCCTTCATGGTGCCGACATGGATTTACATCTTTGGCTCCGCCCTTGGCGGCCCCCAGGAAGAGGTGCTTGCCACCTTCGCACGTCCATTCCCTGCAATCCTGACCGCGTTGGTGATCTTCATCGGCATGCGCCACTTTGCCAAGGGCGCCACCATGATGATCGAAGATTACGCCAAGGGCTCCGCGCGCAGGGCGCTTGTCATCCTTACTATTTCGCTCTCCTACGCGATCACCGCGACGGGGCTTTTTGCCCTCGCCCGCATCGCGCTTTGAAGGACAAGACATGACCGCTTACGAATATGAAACGCATGAATATGACGTTGTTGTCGTGGGGGCTGGCGGCGCTGGCCTGCGCGCAACACTGGGCATGGCCGAACAAGGCTTGCGCACCGCTTGCATAACCAAGGTTTTCCCGACTCGCTCGCACACAGTGGCTGCCCAAGGCGGCATCGCGGCATCGCTGTCTAATATGGGTCCGGACAGCTGGCAGTGGCATATGTATGACACGGTTAAAGGCTCAGACTGGTTGGGCGATACGGATGCGATGGAATACCTCGCCCGCGAAGCGCCCAAGGCGGTGTATGAGCTGGAGCATTACGGCGTGCCGTTTTCGCGCACCGAAGACGGTAAAATCTATCAGCGCCCCTTCGGCGGCCACACCACAGAATATGGCGAAGGTCCGCCCGTGCAGCGCACCTGTGCTGCCGCCGACCGTACCGGCCACGCCATTTTGCACACGCTTTATGGTCAATCGCTCAAGCATAACGCCGAATTCTTCATCGAATATTTCGCGCTGGACCTGATCATTACCAACGGTCGCTGCACTGGTATCGTCGCGTGGAAACTCGATGATGGCACGATCCACGTCTTCAACGCCAAGATGGTCGTGCTGGCTACGGGTGGTTATGGCCGCGCCTATTTCAGCGCCACCTCGGCCCATACTTGCACGGGCGATGGCAACGGTATGGTCGCCCGCGCCGGCCTGCCGCTTCAAGACATGGAATTTGTGCAGTTTCATCCGACGGGCATCTACGGCTCCGGCTGTCTGATCACCGAAGGCGCGCGCGGCGAGGGTGGCTACCTAACCAACTCCGAAGGGGAGCGGTTCATGGAACGCTATGCGCCGACCTACAAGGATCTGGCGTCGCGCGATGTGGTGTCACGCTGCATGACCATCGAAATCCGCGAAGGGCGCGGCGTAGGCCCGAACAAGGACCATATCCACCTCAACCTCAACCACCTACCCAAAGCAACGCTGGACCTGCGTTTGCCCGGCATCTCTGAATCCGCTCGCATATTTGCTGGCGTGGATTTGCAAAAAGAGCCGATCCCGGTGCTGCCGACCGTGCATTACAACATGGGCGGCATCCCCACGAACTACTTTGGCGAGGTGCTAAACCCTACCGCCAAAAAACCCGACGCCATTTTTCCCGGCCTCATGGCCGTGGGCGAGGCGGGCTGCGCAAGCGTCCATGGCGCCAACCGCTTGGGGTCTAACTCGCTGATTGACCTTGTGGTCTTTGGCCGCGCCGCCGCGATTCGCGCGGGCGAGATTGTAAGCCCGAAAGAGCGCAACGAGCCCGTGAACAAGGTTGAGGTTGATAAGGCCCTTGGCCGTTTTGACGCTGTGCGCCATGCCAATGGCTCCGTGCCCACCGCCGATCTGCGACTCGAAATGCAAAAAACCATGCAGGCCGATGCCGCAGTGTTCCGCACCGATAAAACGCTGGCCGAAGGCGTGGAAAAGATGACTGCCATCGCGGGCAAGATGAATGACCTGAAGGTCACGGATCGCTCCATGGTCTGGAACTCCGATCTGATGGAAACGCTGGAATTGGGCAACCTGATGCCCAACGCGCTGGCCACCATCGTCGCCGCCGAAGCCCGCAAGGAAAGCCGCGGCGCCCACGCACATGAGGATTACCCGGACCGCGATGATAAAAACTGGCGCGTCCACTCGCTTGCCTATGTTGACGGAAACAAGGTCACTCTCGGAACCCGCCCGGTGCATCTGAACCCGCTGACCAAGCACGAAGATGGAGGCATTGACCTCAAGAAAATCGCACCAAAAGCGCGCGTGTATTGATGTGCGCAGGCAAATCCGGCGCGCCTGTATCCAAGGAAGAGCTTGTAAAGCGTCACGCAAAGGAAAATAACGTATGATCCGGATTTTTCTGATTTGCAGCCTCGCGCTTGCTGCCTGCACCGCCACCAATCCAGTGGAGGCAGTGGCAAGGACAGCGGCGAAGTCTGTGGTGCTTCCGGTCGTGCAACAGCGCCTTCCCGGCCCGCAGGCCGAGGCGGTGGCCATCTGTGTGATCGACAACGCCAATACCAACGAAATCTTCAGCCTTGCGCGCGATGTCGGCACCCGTGCTGGCACCACCACAGTGCAAACCATCGCCACCATCTTGCAGCGCCCCGGCACAGTTCAATGCGTGCTTGGCGCGGGCATTCCGGGCCTGACCCTATGAACATGACCGAGGCGCCAAATCGCAAGATCGACCGAAAGGCCGTGAACCGTTTTTTGCGCCAGAAAGGGCTTGTCGCCCTTGCCGACAAATCGCAAGCCGCGCATCTGCTGCAGTTTGACCTTGCGGTTGACGTAGTGTTTGACATCGGCGTCGATACCGGCACGCCGTTCTTATATCAGGCATTCCCCGAGGCGCATTTCGTGTTGATCGACCCGAGGGCTGAGGCCGAAGCCGCGATGACCGGCCCCGATGCGCCCGCCAAGGCCAGCTTTCACGCGGTCGCACTTGGGGCGGATGCTGGCGAGATGACCCTCAACATCCCGTTTTCCGACAAAGGCGAGCAAGGCGCGATGGCCAGTCTGCGCCAACGCCAGGACTATCTTGCGGATCAGATCAAATGGGTGGAAACCCGGCAGGTACCCGTTGCCCCGCTCGATACGATCGCTGTGGCTTATCCGGGCCGTGTCGGCCTCAAGATTGACACCGAAGGTTTTGAGGATGAAGTGCTGGCTGGGGCAACAGAAACCCTGGCGCGCTGCGATTTCGTCATTCTGGAAATGTCGCTGACCCAGCGTTTTGATACCACAGCCCCCCCCAGCCAGATCATCGCCCGTCTCGCCGCCGCCGGGCTGGAATTCCGCGACGTGCTGCGTATGACAGGCGACGGGCGCGGCGGCCCCACCCCGCGCCTCATGGACGTTTTATTCACCCGTTGGGCTCCCGATGCCCCGGTCCCCGCAACAACAATATCCGCCTTAAAGTAAGGAGAGGGACAATGGTTCAATTCACCCTGCCCAAAAACTCGACAATCCGCACGGGCAAGACATGGCCCAAACCTTCCGGCAGCAATGTCCGCAAATTCCAGATCTATCGCTGGACCCCCGATGACGGTGAAAATCCGCGGGTGGACACCTATTTCGTCGATATGGATAGCTGTGGCCCGATGGTGCTGGACGCGCTGATCAAGATCAAGAATGAGATTGACCCGACGCTCACCTTTCGCCGCTCCTGCCGCGAAGGTATTTGCGGAAGCTGTGCGATGAACATCGGCGGCATCAATACTCTGGCCTGCATCTACGGGCTGGATGAGGTGAAGGGCGATGTAAAAATCTATCCGCTGCCCCATTTGCCGGTGGTCAAGGATCTGATCCCGGACCTCACCCATTTCTACGCCCAGCACGCCTCCATCATGCCCTGGCTGGAAACCAAGACCAACACCCCCGCCAAGGAATGGCGCCAATCTATTGAGGACCGCGAGAAACTCGACGGCCTTTATGAATGTGTGATGTGCGCTTGCTGCTCCACTTCCTGCCCGTCCTATTGGTGGAACTCGGATCGCTACCTTGGCCCGGCGGCGTTGCTTCACGCTTACCGCTGGATCATCGACAGCCGCGATGAGGCCACGCCGGAACGTCTGGACGATCTGGAAGACCCGTTCAAACTTTACCGTTGCCACACCATCATGAACTGCGCCAAAGCCTGCCCCAAAGGGCTGAACCCGGCCAAGGCCATCGCCGAGATCAAAAAGAAAATGATCGAGCGGATCGTCTGATCTCGCTACTCCAACGGCTCGCTGGCCCCAATTGGGGCCGCGAGCCTACCCCGCATCAAACCGCGCGAACGGACACTGCTTTATGCCCCTCTTGCTGCTTGCCCTGCTGCTCGGCACGCTAGCCTATATGTGGCTCTCGCGCCGCAACTCCACCCTCACCCGTCACTGCCGCTGGCGACTGGATCGGACGGGTGGACCAAACCACTACCACTGCGCCGCCTGTAGCGCGCAAACCGATAGCGCAACGGGCAACCGCCCCGCCTTTGCATGCGCCAGAAGCCCGCGCCACCGCAGGGCTAAGGCCTGTCTTAGTATTGTTGAATCAGCGTCTCCGTTTTCTGCCTTCGCGCATTTATGCGAAGATGAACCGTTGCGCGGCCCTTGGGACAGCCAAGACCATTCGCGCGCCCAAAGCCTGACAGCGAAAGGCAATTTCACGCCTTAGGGTCGGGCTGCGCAACAACGCCAAGACAGCTCAAAACGGGCACCCAAAAGGTGCGTGATCAAGGCGGGTGATTGAGGTGATAGCCGATATTTTGCCAAAAAATCGGGGCGGCCGCATAAAAAACACCCCCCAGCACGGGGCTGAGAGGTGTGAGTTTTGTTCTGCCCGACTTCTTGCCAAACACCAGTGCGGTGCAAGGATACCCGTTCCTAACGTATAAATGCGTCGCCAAAACCTGAGCGCCGCGCCTTGGTCAGGGCGGCTTGCGCCGACCCGGTATCGACAAAAGGCCCAGCCATGACAATTTGCAGCGCGCGGCCCTTATGCGTGATGCGTGAATTGGCAACCGGCAGGCCCATGGCTTGCAGGCGGGCGCTGGTACGCTTGGCGTTGGCGGCTTCGCCAAAGGTGCCGACCTGAATGTAATAGCCCCCCAGCTTTGCCTTGGGCGCACGCGGTGCGTTGCTGGCGGCGGTGGTATAGGTCTTTTGCTTGGCCTGTATTTGGGCGGCAGGAGCATTGGCGACCAATTGGGCCGGGGTATCTTGCGTCCAGACTTGATCTTGCTGCGCTTGCCCGATGGCAGTGCCCTTACCGCGATTAGGGTTCAGCCGGCCATCCTTCCACGCTTTGCGATAACCTTCTGGCATCGCCATCTCGGCGAAGGGGACAGCATCCTTGTGGCCAAGCGCCAAGGGCGGGGTCGCGGTTTCCAGCCCGCCATCTGCGGTGGTGCACAGGACGGTCGTGCCGCCGCCTCGAATTTGGTAGCGGCGTGGCACCGGGGCATAGGCCGGGCATTTATAGCCGCCGTCGGCATCAAGCACTTTGGCTTGATTGCTGGGCGCAGCGGCGGCAACCGGGGTAGGGGGGTTGCTGGCTCTGGCGGGCCACTTCCATACGGGCTAACGCGGCGCGCACATCAAAATTCGCATTCGCCGAGCAGATCAGCGCCCGGTTGCCACCAGTCAGTATAACGCGCGCGCCGTAGGGCGATGTAGATGGGCAATTGCTTTGCTGACTGACCCCGGGGGCGGTGCTGCGTGGTGCGGCCTGCGGTGCTGGCGCGGCTACAACGGGCGGCGGTGCTGGCGCGGGGCGGGCGGCAACGGTGCTGGCGCGCGGAAGGCTGGCGACGGTTTCCATCGGCATGGCGACGCGGGAACTGGACCGCGCCGCAACGCTGGGCGCATGCGGCGGGTTGGGGACGGCGCCCGGCGCTATGGGTTCCGCGGCCGTCACCTGAGTGGCGCCAAAGGTGGGGGGGAAGTCACAAAGCGCCTTGCGATTGGTCGAAATGCGAGGAACCCAGCTCACCCGTCCGCCAATGCCCGCGCGCAAGTATACGCAGCCCCGACTATCAACATATTGCGCGTTTTTGTATCCTGCGGGAGGGTTTTCCCTCGGCCCTGACAAAGACTGGGCCTGCGCCGCCGATACGGTTAAGACCGTCGCCCAACTGACAACCACGAGCACTTTTAACAACATTACTACCCCCATGTAGCGTTGGGCGATAATGAGTCAGGATTGTTTCCGAGTAAAGACCAAATACCCTTTATTTTGTACCAAACATGCGGTCACCCGCATCACCTAGCCCCGGTACGATATAGCCGTGATCATTCAGATGGCTGTCGAGGGAGGCGGTAACCACGGGAACATCGGGGTGCGCCTCTTGCATGCGCGCCACACCTTCAGGGGCAGCCAGCAAGCACAGAAACCGAATATTCGTGGCCCCCTTTGCTTTCAGAAGGTCAATCGCTGCAACTGAAGAATTGCCAGTGGCCAGCATCGGATCCACCACGATCGTCATTCGGCTTTCCAGCGCGTCTGGCACTTTGCAATAGTACTGAACGGGTTGAAGCGTTTCGGGATCACGGTAAAGGCCAATAAAGCCGACACGCGCGGCCGGGATCAATTCCAATATCCCATCCAGCAGGCCATTTCCTGCCCGCAAGATCGAGATCAGCGCCAACTTCTTGCCCTCAAGCACCGGGGCTTCCATCGGCTCCAGCGGGGTTTCGATGTGCATCGTCGTCATGTCCAGATTGCGCGTGATCTCATATGCCAGCAGCAAACTGATTTCGCGCAACAGGCGCCGGAAAGAGGCAGTGGAGGTATGCTTGTCACGCATCAAGGACAGTTTGTGCTGCACCAAAGGGTGGGACACGATGGTCAGATGGTCACGCATGGGCTTGCTCCAGTTTCTTTCGCAGTCGGGCCTTGGTATCGGCGTCACAAAAGGCCGCGTCAAGCGACGTATTGGCCAGATCGGCAAAAACCCCGTCATCCCAGTCAAAAGCCTCGGCGAGCCGGGCGTATTCGTTTTGCATTGTGGTATGAAAGAACGGCGGGTCATCGGTGGAGACAGTCACTTTCACGCCACGATCCCGAAGCTGGTTGATCGGGTGTTTGCGAAAGCTGGGGTAAAGGCCAAGGGCGACGTTAGAGCCGGGGCAGACCTCCAGCACGATGCCTTTTTCGGCGATCTCATCGACCAGAGCGAGGTCTTCAATTGCACGCACGCCGTGGCCAATGCGCTCCACATCAAGATCATTGATGGCTGAACGTACGCTTTCTGGCCCGCCCCATTCACCGGCATGGGCGGTGATGCGCAGCCCGGCCTCGCGGGCGCAATCAAAGGACCATTTGAAATCGGACAGGTGGCCGGATTTCTCATCGCCGCCGATGCCGAAGCCCACAATCCAGTCGCCCGCCGTCTCGGCGGCACAGCGCGCGGTTTCGCGGGCTTTTTCGGGGCCGAAATGGCGGATGGGGGTAATGATGCCGCGCAGGGTGATGCCCATCTGGCGCTCGGCGATATCGGCGGCCTCGCGGATCGCATGCAGGTATTCGCGCCACGCCCCGACATCGCGCCCGCCACAAAAATCCGGGCTGAGGAAGGTTTCGGTATAGATCACGCCATTGGCCGCGCTTTCCTCCAGCACGGCGAGGGTGAGGCGGTGAAAATCCTGCGGTGATTTCAGCGGCTGGGTCGCGATCTCATAGACGCGCAGAAAATCCCAGAAATCTGTATATTTGTAATGCCCGGCCTCATCAAAGATACCGCCGATATCTATCTTTTTTTCCTTGGCCAATCCGCGAATGAAGGCGGGGGGGGCGGCGCCTTCCAGATGGAGGTGAAGTTCGATTTTGGGGGGATTGGTCGCAGAGGTATTGGTCATAAAAAGCTCCGTCCCGGACCGAGGTTCGGGATATCAAGATGGGCGGCAACCGAGGCTGCGACATCGGTAAAGGCACAGATGCCGATTTCTCCGGGACCGGTCCCGGCGCAAAGCACCGGTACGCGTTCGCGGGTGTGATCGGTGCCGCGCCATGTGGGATCGTTGCCATGGTCGGCGGTGAAAATCGCGAGGTCGCCGGGGCGCATCTGCGCGAGGAACACGCCTGCGCGCGCATCAAACCATTCCAGCGCGCGGGCATAGCCGGGCACATCACGCGGGTGGCCGTAAAGGCTGTCAAATTCGACGAAGTTCGCAAAGGTCAAGGAACCGGGTTCGGCACTGGCCTGAAGGGCAAGGAGATGTTCGAACAGAGCGGCATCTGATTTTCCCTTGTAAAATTTACTCACACCGCGGCCCGAAAATATGTCGCCGATCTTGCCGACCCCATGGGTCATTCGGCCCGCGCTTTGCGCCCAATCGAGCAAGGTGGGGCTTGGCGGATCTATCGCGAAATCGCGGCGGTTGGGGGTGCGTTTGAAATTATCGCAGCTGCCGGTGAAGGGGCGCGCGATGACGCGGCCAACCTTGCGGGCATGCAGATAGGGGGCAAGATCGGCGCAAAGCTTTAGCAGACGCTCAAGGCCGAAGCTCTCTTCATGGGCGGCAATCTGAAAGACGCTATCGGCGGAGGTGTAGCAGATCGGCCAGCCCGTGCGCAGATGCTCTTCGCAATGGGCATTGATGATCGGTACGCCGGAGGCATGGCAATTGCCCAAGATGCCGTCAGTGCCCGCAAGGCGGCACACCTCGGCCACGATATCGGGTGCAAAGGCGGGAATTTGATCAGGAAAATAGAACCAGTCCCATGGCACCGGCACCCCGGCCAGTTCCCAATGGCCCGAGGG
>CALEMZ010000079.1 GCA_937910975.1 uncultured Pseudorhodobacter sp.
ACAGGAAGGTCAGCCCCATTTCACGCTGAATTTCCTTGAGCAGATTCAGCACATCGGCCTGAATGGACACATCCAGTGCCGCTACGGATTCGTCGGCCACAATGAATTGCGGACGCGAAACCAGCGCACGGGCGATGGAGATGCGCTGCCGCTGGCCGCCCGAAAACGCATGTGGAAAGCGGCGCAGATGTTCGAGGTTGAGTCGGCATTTCGCGGCTATCTCGCGCACGCGGGCATCCGTTTCCTCACGGCTTTTTGTCAGGCCCATCACCTCCAGCGGCTCTGCGATGATGTCACGCACGGTCATGCGGGGGGACAGGGCGGCATAGGGGTCTTGAAAGATCAGTTGCGCGCGTTTGCGGTAATCCTTCAGCGCGGGACCGGTGAGCGTGCCGATATCCAGATCCACCTCATCATCGGTATAGCGCGCAGTGCCGCTGGTGATCGGCACTGCCTTGAGAAACGCGCGGCCCAGCGTGGTTTTGCCCGAACCGGATTCGCCCACCAATCCAAAGAAGGAGCCACGTTCGATATCAAGCGTGACGTTATCCACCGCCTTCAGGAGGGATTTTCTGAAAATACCGGAGCCGACTTTGAAGCCAACCGAGAGGCCACTGGCGGAGATCAGGGGTTTATCGCTCATGTCGTCACCTGTCTGTGATAAAGGTGGCAGGCTACGCTATGGGTCGCATCCACCTGCGCATTTTGCGGTAGTGCGGTTTTGCAGATATCGCCAATAATTTGCGGGCACCGGGTGTGGAACACGCAGCCCGGCGGACGTTCCAGCGGCGAGGGGATATCACCCGCCACGGGCGTCAGTGGCGCGTCCAGATCATCGAGCTTCGGCAAGGCCGCCAGCAGGCCCTGGGTATAAGGATGCTTGGAGTGGCGGATCACCTCGCGCACGGGGCCTTGCTCTATCAACTTGCCCAGATACATCACCGCCACCTTGTCGGCAGTTTGGGCAATCACGCCCAGATCATGGGTGATGAAGATAATGCCCATATGAAACTCGGCCACCAGATCCTTCATCAGATCAATGACCTGCGCCTGAATGGTCACATCCAGCGCGGTTGTCGGCTCATCAGCGATCAGCAAGCTCGGCTTCGTGGAAAGCGCCATTGCGATCATAGCGCGCTGGCGCATGCCGCCGGAAAGCTCAAAAGCATATTGGTCGAAACGTTTGGAGGGGTCGGATATTCCCACCCTGTCCAGCATCTCCACCGAAATTTCCTTGGCGCGCACGCGGCCCATGCCACCATGGATTTGCAATTGCTCGACCATCTGGTCGCCGATGGTGATGGCGGGCGCGAAACTGGCCATCGGCTCCTGAAAGATCATCGAAATTGCACCGCCTCGCACGATTTTCAACTCCTTGGGATTGCGCAACGAAAGCACGTCCACCGGGCCGGCTTCGGAATGCAAGATGATCTTGCTTTCCGGGCTATAGACCGCGTTCTTGGCGTTCAGATGCATCAGCGCCTTGGCCGTCACCGATTTGCCAGAGCCGGACTCGCCCACCAACCCCATGACCTCCCCCTTGTTGATGGAAAAGCTGACATCATCAACAGCGGTGATCAGCCCCTCATCGGTGCGGAATTTCAGGGTCAGGTTATTAACTTCAATCAGCGCCGTCATTTCTTGCTATCCGAATAAGGGTCCGCCGCATCGCGCAGCCCGTCGCCTACGAAAACAAAGGCAAGGACAAGGGCGATGAAGAAAAAGACGGGAATGAAATACCATTGGTAATTCAACAACACATCCGCTTTTGAGACGTTTTGCATCATCGCGCCAAGCGAGTTTACCGGGTCTTTCAACCCCAACCCGATGAAGGACAAAGCCGTTTCTGACCGCACCATATAGGGGAAGGAAATCATCAGATCGACGATGATATAGCTGGTGAAACTGGGCAGCAAATGGCGACGTATCACATGGGCTGATGACGCACCGCACAGCTCTGCCGCCAGCACATATTCTTGCGTGCGTTCGGTCAAGAGATGAGTGCGGATACGCCG
>CALEMZ010000080.1 GCA_937910975.1 uncultured Pseudorhodobacter sp.
ATGCGGATGCGGTCGCCCTTGCGGATCACGCCGTCGATGACGCGGATCATGACGACAACGCCGAGGTAGGCGTCGTACCAGCTATCGACCAGCATCGCCTTGAGGGGCGCGTTGCGGTCGCCCTTGGGCGCGGGCAGGCGGGTGACGATGGCCTCCAGCACATCGGCGATGCCGAGGCCGGATTTGGCAGAAATCTCAATCGCATCGGAAGCATCAAGCCCGATGACATCTTCAATCTGGGCCTTCACGCGATCGGGTTCTGCCGCCGGTAGATCAATCTTGTTCAGGACCGGCACGATCTCATGCCCGGCGTCCAGCGCGTGATAGACGTTGGCCAGCGTTTGCGCCTCAACCCCTTGCGAGGCATCGACCACCAGCAGCGAGCCCTCAACCGCGCGCATGGAGCGGGAAACCTCATAGGCGAAATCGACATGGCCGGGGGTGTCGATCAGGTTCAGGATGTAGCGTTTGCCATCCTTGGCCGGGTATTCAATACGCACCGTGTTGGCTTTGATCGTGATGCCACGCTCGCGCTCAATATCCATTGAGTCGAGCATTTGTGCCTTCATATCGCGGTCGGCCACCGTGCCCGTCATCTGGATCAGACGGTCAGCAAGGGTGGATTTACCGTGGTCGATATGGGCCACGATGGAGAAATTGCGGATGAGATCAGGATCGGTCATGGTTGTGGGATATGATGCGAATTTGAGCCTTGGTCAATGGGGGACAGCCACCCATTTACTGAGGAAAGGCGCGATTTCTGGGCTGGTGAATGGTAGCGGATGAGGTTTCTCAAATAATTCAGCCGAAGTGGAGGTGATAAGCCCTGAAACGCGGGGGTTTCGTGCAGCACCGCTCCCTCGGCAGAATGCGCCGCCAACACAAAATTTGCGGATACGCATTGCTGATGGGAAGGCGGCGTTCAGACCGGGCGATGCACCTGCGCGACGCGCTTTATATGCCCGTCCGCCGCACCCCTGATTTCAAGAAAAAATACACTACCCTCCGCGCCGCAGAATAACCCGCAAAGGGTGCCCTTGTCATCGCCATTAAAAAACGCGTCAGACTTGCTAACGCCTTGATCAATAATAATACTCTAATCGGAAAAGAATTCTGATACACCTTTCACCAAAAACCGCTTTAGGCTGCCGTCAAACCAAGGGCCACGCAAATGCATATCCAAACCGCTTTTTTTCCTGGTGCCATTGGCTCCATTGCCGCGCTGCACGGTGCCTATTACGCCCGACATTGGGGCTTTAGCACCTTTTTTGAGGCGAAAGTCGCGCAAGAACTGTCGACCTTCGCGCTGCGCCAAGCCCCCACAGATCTGGTGCTTCTGGCCAGCGACGAAAGTGGCCTCGCCGCGTCGCTGATCCTTGATCTGAATGATCTGGCCTCGGGGTCAAAAGGCGCGCATCTACGCTGGTTCATTCTGGCCGATCGCCTGCGCGGCACCGGGCTTGGCCGCCGAATGCTTGCCACGGCCATGGCCCATGTCGACGACCACGCAGGCGGCAAAGCATGGCTCACCACGTTCAACGGTCTCGCCCCCGCCCGTCACCTCTACGAATCCGTCGGCTTTCGCCTCACCCTTGAGGCCGAGGGAGAAGCCTGGGGCACAAAGGTGCACGAACAGGAGTTTTGCCGCCCATAACGCCCCACCCCGCACGCGGGTCAAAACCCCGTTTGCGAAAAATCGTTATTTCTTCTATTTCAATGCACTATCAAAATGCACAGGCGCGTCCATAAGCCCCGCAAGCAGGGCTTGACCGCACCCTGCTTTGCGCCCACCTTTTCCCCATGAAGCCGCAAAACCCTGCCCACCCCGCCCCGCGCGACGCAGCCCAAAGGGCCGCCCTCGCCCCCGTGATATGCTACCCGGTTGAGGGCCTGCCCCGCCCCGACATGACCCCGTTTCAGGCGGCACGGAAGGGCTGGGAGAAGCATTCCGAAACCCTGGTCCCGGCCCGCGAGGCCCGCTGTTTTTCCGTCCCCGCTGGTCATTTCTTTCGCATCACCAGCGTTGAAGGCCCACAGGTCGGGGATCTCAACCTCTGGTCCGCGCATGACCTCTCTGAGCGGTTCTATTCCGGCAAGACACGCGCCCTGCACGGCACCCATCTTTCCACCGGCGACCGAATGTGGAGCAGCTTTCCAACCCTGCGCCCCATGGCCCTGATCACCGATGACAGCCTTGATTGGTACGGGTTCGATGCTTTCGGCGGCGCCGTCCATGATGTGATCGGCACCCGCTGCGATCCCTACACCCACAACCTGCTATCACAAGGTGGGCAGTACCATTATTGCTGCCATTCCAACCTGATCCGCGCGCTGGCCGACCATTCCGGCCTGCCGCTGGCGCAGGCGGAAACCCTTGTCCATGACGTGCTCAACGTCTTCATGTGTACCGGCTTCACCCGCGACACCGGCCAATATTTCATGAAGGCCAGCCCGGTCCGCCCCGGCGATTATATCGAGTTCTTTGCCGAGATTGATCTAATCGGCGGTCTTTCGGCCTGCCCCGGTGGTGATTGCTCGGCGGAGCATTCATCCGATAGCGCCGCCTGCCATCCGCTGCTGGTCGAGGTCTTCAAGCCCCGCCTTCCCCCCAAAGGTTGGGCCTCACCCCCGCCCAATGGCTACGACCGCAGCCACGGGCGGTAAGCTTCAGGCCTAGTGCTCAGGCATAGCGTTCCGGCCCGATGTTCTGGCCCGCGTCATAACGGTCGCCATGGGCGAAACCGGGCGGCAAGATGCGGTCAATCTCGCTCCGGTCGGCGTCACTCAGCACCAGACTGTCCGCCCCCAGCCATTCGTTCAAATGCGCCGCCGTTCGGGTGCCGGGGATCGGGATCAGGTGCGCGCCCCGGTCCAGCACCCAAGCCAGCGCCAACGCTGCCGTAGTCACGCCCTTGGCAGCGGCAAAGGTACGAAAGCCTTCAATCGCGGCACGATTTGCACTGAAATTCGGCTCCTCAAACCGGGGCATCGACACGCGGATATCCCCGGCCCTCATAGCTGCTGGATCGGGTTGTGCGTCTGTAAGCATCCCGCGCGCCAGCGGTGAGAACGGCACAAACGCAACCCCCAGATCGGCACAGGCCCTGATCACGCCCAGTTCAGGCAACCGCGTCCAAAGCGAATATTCGTTTTGCACCGCGCGCAGCGGATGCTCCGCATGGGCGCGACGGATGGTATGGGGTGCCACCTCGGAAAGGCCATAGCCACCGATCTTGCCCTCCTCCTCCAGCCGCGCCATGAAGCCAGCCACCTCCTCCACCGGGATATCTTGCTGACGGCGGTGAATGTAGTAAAGCGCGACGTGATCCGTCTTCAACCGTCGCAACGAGGCTTCCAGTTCGGCCCGGATATAGCTTTGCGAATTATTGAAACCGCGCGGATGCCCCGTGACAATCCCCACCTTGGTCGCGACCACAGCGTCATGCCCCCGGTCCGCCAGCCAATTTCCCAGCACCGTTTCCGAAACACCGGAGCCGTAGATATTGGCCGTGTCATAAAATGTGATCCCCGCCTCCCAAGCAGCATCAAGGGCAGCGCGGGAGGCAGCCTCATTCGTTGCGCCAAAAACGCCGCCGAAACTGAGGCATCCAAACCCAATGGCCGAAACCTGCGGGCCGCCTTTTCCCAATTCGCGTTGCTGCATATGCTGTCCTTTCCAAAGTCGCGCAAAGGGAAACCTCTACGCGCGGAAAGGTCAACCCTGCCGAATGAAATGTAGGCCCTGAAACTGCGCGCGCATCGCCTTGGTACGCGGGGCCACACTTGCCGGATCGTTGGAGCGCAGGCCTTCGGCAATCAGCGCGGCCAGCGCAGGGGCATCATTGGGCGTCACGCCACGGCGCACCAATTCGGGCGTTCCGATGCGCAAGCCGTTCATATCGCCCGGAACCTCGGCAATCGGCAAGCCAATACCACAGGCCAGAAACCCCGCCTTGCGCAGGGTTCTGGAGGCCGCCTGCCCGCCGCCAAAGCCCGCCGCCTCAATCGCAAATTGGTGGCTTTGGGTCATGCCCCGACCCGCCCCGAACACAGGCAGGCCAAGGGCCGCAAGCGCTGCCGCCAACGCCTGCGAAAGCTCGATCATCGCGCGGGCATAACCCGCCCCATGCTCGCGCCAATCCAAAAGGCTGATCGCCAGCGCCGCCGTTTTGCCCGCGTCAAAATTCGCCGTCATGCCGGGAAAGGCGATATGGTCCAGCGCCTCGGCAATGGCCGCATCATTGGTCACGATCAACCCGCCCGCCGGGCCACCCAACGATTTATAGGTGCTCATCGTCATCAGATGCGCGCCTTGGTCCAGCGGGTTCGCCCAAGCGCCCCCGGCGATAATCCCGCATTGATGGGCGGCATCAAACAGCACCGTCGCCCCCACCGCATCGGCAATCGCACGCACCTCAGCCACCGGATGCGGAAAAAGGTTGAGGCTGCCGCCAATGGTGATCAGCTTCGGCCGCACCCTCAGGGCCAGCGCCCGCAGCGCCTCCAGATCGACGGTATAGCCATCGGCATTGACCGGGGCGGGATGGGTGACAAGCTCGTAAAGCCCCGCGCAACCCGCCGCGTGATGGGTCACATGCCCACCCATGGAACCGGGCGGCGCGATGATGGCATCACCGGGCTTTGTCAGCGCCATAAACCCGTAAAGGTTCGCCAATGCACCCGACCCGACCCGCACTTCGGCATATTTCGCGCCAAACACTTCGGCGGCAAGCTCGGCGGCGATCACCTCAATCTCCTCAATCGCCTCCAACCCCATTTCATATTTATCGCCGGGGTAGCCAAGGCTGGGGCGGCTACCAAGCCCACGCGACAAGGCGGCCTCAGCCACCGGGTTCATCACATTGGTCGCGGGGTTGAGGTTGAAACATTCCGCATCATGGATCTCGGCATTGCGCGTCATCAGCGCATCAAGCCGGGCCGCAACCTGACCCGAGGGTGCGGCAGTCTCAGCAGCATAGCGCTGGATCAGGGTTTCGCAGGCATTGGGCACCCAAGGGCGCGGGGCAAGATGGGGCATGGATTCCTCCGTTGACTGGCTCAAGATAAGCGGCGGAAAGGGCGGGCGTGCTGATCAGGTGGCGCGGCGGCTATAAGTAGGGCCCGCCGCGCCTTAAGTCCGGCCTCAGGCAAAAGCCGCTTTCAGCGCAATCTCAACCATATCGCCAAAGCTACGCTCGCGCTGGTCCGACGGCAGCGCCTCATGCGTCAGCAAATGATCCGAGATCGTCAGGATGGCCAGCGCCCGCCGGCCATAGCGCGCGGCCAGCGTGTAAAGCTCCGCCGCCTCCATCTCCACGCACAGCACCCCGTGGCGCTGCATCTGTTCAGTCAAGTCGGCGCGTTCATCATAGAACACATCCGAGGAATAGATCGACCCCACATGGGTTGCCACATCGCGCCCCTCTGCGGCCTTCCAAGCCGCCTGCAACAGCCCAAAATCGGCCGTAGGCGCAAAGTTCAACTCTTTGAATATCCCGCGCGACGGGGTGGAAAGCGTGCAGGTCGACATTGCCAACACCAGATCGCGCACCTTGATCTGTGGCTGCATCGCGCCCGCCGAGCCGATGCGGATCAACGTCTGCGCGCCATAATCGCGGATCAGTTCATTGGCATAGATCGACAGCGATGGCATCCCCATGCCCGAGCCTTGGATCGTAACGCGGTGGCCGTGCCAAGTGCCGGTATAGCCCAGCATCCCCCGCACTTCGTTGACCAACGTGGCGCCTTCCAAAAACGTCTCTGCCGCCCAACGCGCACGATAAGGGTCGCCCGGCATCAAAACCGTTTCCGCAATCTCCCCCGGTTTTGCCCCGATATGAACCGTCATCCAGCACGCCCTTTCTTCATCTTAGCCACAATACTCAATCTAGAGCGGTGCCCTGATAAACTGCAACACAGATATTCACCCCGCCAGATGGCGCAAGCCTTGGGTGACATCAGTGCGGATCGCCAGCCGCAACCCAGGCTCATCCCCCGCCTTCAGCGCGCCCAGAATCAGACGGTGATAGGGTGGCGGCTCATTCCGACGCAGGCGACCATATAGCGCGCGCATGGTGGGGCCGAGTTGCAGCCACACGGATTCCGTCAGCGCCAGCATCGCAGGGGCCTGGGCGCGCAGGTAAAGCGTACGGTGAAATTCCAAATTGGTGCGAATATAAGCCACGGCATCATGCTTCAGCACGGCCTCACTATTGGCGGCATTGATCGCAGTCAGCCGGTCAATCAGCGCGAAATGCGCGCGTGGCAGTGCGCGCGCGGCCAATTCCGGCTCCAGCAGCGCGCGGATAGAGGCAAGTTCCTCAATCCGTTCGGGCGAAAGCTCCGGCGTGGCCACCCTCCCTGAGGAGGAAAGCGACAACGCCCCTTCGGCCACCAACCTGCGCACGGCCTCACGCGCGGGTGTCATCGACACGCCAAAGGTCCGCGCCAAGCCACGCAGGGTCAGGGCGTGTCCGGGAGGCAACTCCCCATGCATCACCTGGCTGCGCAAGGTGCGGTACAGGCGCTCATGCGCAGAGGCGTTCGGATCCACCGGACGAGAAAGGGACGTGGCTTGGGCGCTCAGCATGAGCAAAAGCCAAGCACTGGCAATGCCGCCGCGTCAAGGGATTTGCATACCACCCCAGCCCTCATTCGCTGAACCGATAGCTGTGCAAGGCATGGCCTTCGGTTTTCAACCAGCGGCGATGGCGCGCATAATCCGGCATCAGATCTGCGACTATGGCCCAGAACCGGTCGGAATGGTTCATCTCGGCCAGATGCGCCACCTCATGGGCGGCAACATAATCGAGCACCAGAGGAGGCGCCATGATAAGACGCCATGAATACATCAGCCCCGCCTCGGCGGTACAAGACCCCCAGCGCGAGCGCGTGTCGCGCAGCGTCAGCGTGCGATAGCGCCGCTCAATGCGCTGCGCGTAATGGTCTGATGCCTGCGCCAGACGGTCACGCGCGCGGGTCTTGAGGTAGGCCGCCACGCGCACCCCGGCCCGCGCCGCGTCACCAGGCACCATCAGCACATCATCGGCCAAAACCGGGCTGCGCCCTGTACCCGGCACCAGCCGCACCACGCGCCCTTCCACCAGTATCTCGGACCCAAGGGTCACCACTTCGCTGATCGCGACATTGGTCAGTGCCTTACGAATCCAATCCTCCTGCGCGCGCAAAAAAGCCATCGCCTCGGCATCGCGCGCACGGGGCGGAAGCGACAGCGTCACCCGCCCATCCAGCCGTGACACCCGCAACGACATGCGCCGCGCTTGCGCGGTGCGGCGCAGCGTCACCTCAATCGGGGGCGTTCCGGGCAGAACGGGCATATTTCCTCACTCATTTGGCACGCCGCAAGATGCCTGTGGCGTGCTCTTGCCGCAAGCCCATTTGCACTGACTTGCCCGATGGCAAGGCCCTAAGCTGCAAAAGCCTTTGACAGCCGCCCCCACCTGTGGCAATCGACGCCTTTGCCGGAATTGCGAGGCCCGCCATGGGCCCCCATTTTAATGCGGAAGTCAAAAGGGGAATACCATGCCCAAAGAAGAATGGGGCACAAAGCGCCTTTGCCCCACCACCGGGAAGCGCTTTTACGACCTGAACAAAAGCCCGATTGTCAGCCCTTATACGGGCGAAATCGTGGATATCGAAAGCGTACGCCGCAAAATCGTGTCGGCCGCTGCGGCCCGTCCGGTGGCCGCTAAAGAAGATGATGAAGTGTTGGTTGATGATCTAGACGCAGATGATGATCTGCTCGCCGTTGTCGAAACCGATGATTCGGACGACGAAGATGATGATCTGCTCGAAGATGATAACGATGATACTGTATCGCTGGACGATCTAGCCGATGTCAGCGGCCCGGACGACGACAGCTAAAAGGTGCTCTGGCCTGCGCTGCCCATGGTGGCGCAGGGCCCAAACCGGGGCAGAATGAGATTTTGCATTTGGATGATTTTTTCTCTTGCAGCGCCTGCCCCCCTCCCCTAAATAGCCAAGTGATCCGCAAGGGTCGTACCCGGTGGGGTCATAGCTCAGTTGGGAGAGCGCTTGAATGGCATTCAAGAGGTCCGCGGT
>CALEMZ010000081.1 GCA_937910975.1 uncultured Pseudorhodobacter sp.
GCCGTCACCGACTGGCCCGAGATCTCCGGCGCTCTGGAGGCGGCGCTGGAGCGGATGCCCCTGTTTCAAACCGCTGGGATTCATACGTTTTTCAACGGACCTGAAAGCTTTACGCCCGATGATCGCTATTATCTTGGCGAGGCCCCGGAGTTGGGCGGTTATTGGGTGGCGGCGGGTTATAACTCGGTCGGGATTGCTGGTTCGGGTGGCGCGGGCATGGCCTTGGCGCATTGGATCACCGAAGGCGAGGCCCCGTTTGATCTGTGGGAGGTGGATATTCGCCGCGCTCAGCCGTTCCAGCGCAACCGGGCATATTTGAAAGAGCGCGTCTCGGAAACCTTGGGGCTGCTTTATGCCGACCATTTCCCTTACCGCCAAATGGAAACCTCGCGCGGGGTGCGGCGCTCGCCTTTGCATGGGCATCTGGCTGCGCGCGGCGCGGTTTTTGGCGAGGTTGCGGGCTGGGAACGGGCGAACTGGTTCGCACGGGAAGGTCAGGCGCGGGCCTATGAATATTCCTGGGGGCGGCAGAATTGGTTTGAGAATGCGGCGGCCGAGCATCGCGCGGTGCGCAGCGGGGTTGGCCTGTTTGACATGACCTCATTTGGCAAGATCCGGGTGGAGGGGCGCGAGGCCTGTGCCTTTTTGCAGCGGGTTTGCGCCAATGATTTGAATGTGGTGCCGGGGCGGATCGTTTACACCCAGATGCTCAATGCGCGGGGCGGGATTGAGAGCGATCTGACCGTGACGCGCCTGTCGGAGACGGCGTTCTTGCTGGTGGTGCCGGGGGCGACATTGCAGCGCGATCTGGCTTGGCTGCGGCGGCATCTGGGGGATGCTTTTGCCGTGATCACCGATGTGACGGCGGGAGAAGCGGTGCTGTGTGTGATGGGGCCAAAAAGCCGGGAGTTGCTGGCCGCTGTGTCACCCGCGGACTTTAGCAACGCCGCGCATCCCTTTGGTACAGCGCGGGAAATCGAGGTTGGCATGGGGCTGGCGCGGGCGCACCGGGTCACTTACGTCGGTGAGTTGGGGTGGGAGCTTTACGTCTCCACCGATCAGGCCGCGCATGTGTTTGAGGCGCTGGAGGCTGCCGATAAGGGCATGGTTCTATGCGGGCTGCATGTGCTCGACAGTTGCCGAATCGAGAAGGGCTATCGCCATTTTGGGCATGATATTACGGATGAGGATCATGTGCTGGAGGCGGGGCTTGGCTTTGCGGTCAAGACCGGCAAGGGCGACTTTATCGGGCGCGAGGCGGTGCTGCGCAAACGTGAGGATGGCCTTGCGCGACGGATGGTCCAGTTCAGGCTGACGGACCCCGCGCCCTTGTTGTTCCACAATGAGGCGATTGTGCGGGATGGGCGGATTGTCGGGCCGATCACCTCGGGCAATTACGGGCATCATTTGGGCGGTGCTGTCGGGCTTGGCTATGTGCCTTGCAGGGGGGAAAGTGCCGAGGAAATTCTGGCCTCGCGCTATGAGATCGAGGTGGCAGGCAAGCGGTTTGCGGCGGAGGCCTCGCTTGTGCCGATGTATGATCCGAAATCCGAGCGGGTGCGGATGTGAGGCGCGCGGGACTGGGGCGCTGCCCTAGGCCCCGGGATATTTTTGACCAGATGAATGGGGGGCGGAATGAGCGAGATTGGTGAGGTTTGTGAGCCTGCACGCGCGGCACGGGTGAGCGCGCGGGCGGGCGGGCGGGCGAGCCGCGTGGCGATGCGTGCGGCCCCTTTGGCCGAGCATTTGCGGCCTATCCGGCCGGGGATGCCGGGGGGGCGCTATAAGCCGCTGACCGAGGCTGGGATGGCAAGGATCCACGCGAGCGCCCTGGATGCGCTGGAGCAGATCGGGCTTTCCCAAGCACCACCATCAGGGGTGGAGGCAATGACGCGCGCGGGGGCGGTTTTGGGTGCGGACGGGCGCTTGCGCTTTCCGCGGGCCTTGGTGGAGGAGATGTTGGGCAAGGCCGCGCGCAATATTACCCTGCATGGGCGCAATCCGAAGTATGACTTGCATCTGTCGGGCACGAATGTGCATTTTGGCACGGCGGGGGCGGCGGTGCATATCGTCGATCTCGCGACCAACCGCTATCGCGACAGCACGGCGCAAGACCTGTATGACGCAGCGCGGATCACGCATAATCTTGATAACGTGCATTTTTTCCAGCGCGCCATGGTGTGCCGCGATGTGTTGGACAATTATGAGATGGATATCAACACCATCTATGCCTGCGCCTCGGGGACCACGAAGCATATCGGCACCTCCTTCAGCGACCCGAGCCATGTGGATGGCTGTATGGCATTGATCTATGATCTGGCTGGGGGCGAGGAGGCATGGAGGTCACGGCCTTTCATCAGCAATTCCAACTGTTTCGTCGTGCCACCGATGAAGTTTGCTGAGGAAAGCTGCATCACGATGGAGGCTTGCATCCGGGCGGGCATGCCGATGTTGCTGCTTTCGGCGGGGCAAGCCGGGGCAACTGCGCCTGCGCCAATTGCTTTGGCGATTGTGCAGGCGGTGGCGGAATGTCTGGCGGGGGTGGTTTATGTCAATTCCATCGCGCCGGGGCACCCGACGATTTTCGGCACATGGCCATTCGTTTCAGATTTGCGCACGGGTGCGATGAGCGGTGGCTCTGCAGAGCAGGCTTTGCTGACGGCGGGTTGTGCGCAGATGCATCAGTTTTATGGCCTGCCCGGCGGGGCTGCGGCGGGGATATCGGACAGCAAGCTGCCGGATATGCAGGCGGGCTGGGAGCAGGGGATCACCAATGTGCTGGCAGGCCTTTCGGGGTTGAATATGGTTTATGAGGCGGTGGGGATGCATGCCTCACTTTTGGGCTTTTGTCTGGAATCGCTGGTTTTGGGGGATGATATTCTGGGGCAGGTGATGCGCTGCGTGCGCGGCATTGATGTGACCGAGGACAGCACCTCGATCGAGGCGATGAAGGCGGTGTGTTTGGGTGGGCCGGGGCATTATCTGGGCTCGGACCAGACGCTTGCGCTGATGCAGACGGAATATGTCTACCCCACGCTTGGCAACCGGATGAGCCCGAAGGAATGGAATGAGGCCGGTAATCCGCAATTGCTTGACCGGGCAATTGCGCGCAAGAATGAGATACTGGCCAAGGCGCAAAGCCAGATTGACCCGGCAATGGATGCGGCGATTCGGGCGACGCATAAGATCTATTTTAGGTGAGGATTCAATGATTTCCGAGAACATCTTAAAGTTCTACATTAACGGTGAGTGGGTCACGCCCCTTGGCGCGGAACGGTTGGGAGTTGAAAATCCGGCGACGGAAGAAATCGTGGCCAAGGTCGCGCTTGGTTCGGTTGCCGATGCGGACCGGGCGGTGATGGCGGCACGCGCGGCGTTTGCTAGCTTTACCCTGACGCCGGTGGCCGAGCGTATCGCGCTGCTGGAGCGGGTGCTGGCAGAGTACAACGCGCGGGCCGAGGATTTTGCCCAGGCGATGCGCATCGAGATGGGTGCGCCGATCACTTGGGCGCGCGATTCGCAGTTTTGGGCGGGGCAGGTGCATCTGGAAAGCACCATTGCCGCCGCCAAGGCGTTTCACTGGGAAGAGGCGCGCGGTGCGACGCGGATCATCCGCGAGGGGATCGGGGTTTGCGCGTTGATCACGCCGTGGAATTGGCCGATGAACCAGATCGTTTGCAAGGTGGCCCCGGCGATTGCTGCGGGTTGCACGATGGTGCTGAAGCCCTCCGAAATTGCACCCTTGTCGGCGCTGCTTTGGGCAGAAGTGTGCCATGCGGCGGGGGTACCAGCGGGGGTGTTCAACCTTGTGAATGGCACCGGGCCAGAGGTTGGCGCGCGGCTTTCCAGCCACCCGGAGGTGGATATGATCAGCTTTACCGGCTCGACCCGCGCGGGCGTGCAGGTGGCGCAAAGTGCGGCCCCGACGGTGAAGCGCGTGGCGCAGGAATTGGGCGGCAAGTCGGCCAATATCATCCTGCCCTCGGCGGATATTGCGGCGGCGGTGGCGCAGGGGGTGGAGGCCTGTATGGCCAACACCGGGCAAAGCTGTGACGCGCCGACGCGGATGTTTATTCCGCGTGGGTCGGAAGCTGTGGCCTTTGCGGCAGCACGGGTGGCGGCGGAAGCCTCGGTGATAGGCGATACGGGCGATGCGGCGACCACCTTGGGGCCGCTGGTGAGCCGGGCGCAGTATGACAAGGTGCAAGGCTTGATCGGCAAAGGCATCGACGAGGGTGCTACCGTGGTGACGGGCGGGTTGGGCCGGCCGGATGGCCTGAACCGGGGCCATTTCGCGCGGCCGACGGTGTTTGGCGATGTGGTGCCGGGGATGACCATCGAGCGCGAGGAGATCTTTGGACCGGTATTGGCGATCTTGTCTTATGACGATGTGGATCAGGCGGTGGCCATGGCCAATGACACGGTTTACGGGCTCGCGGCCTATGTGCAGGGTGATTTGGCCGAGGCGCGCGCCGTGGCGCGGCGCTTGCGGGCGGGGCAGGTGAATATGAACGGCCCGGATTGGGATACGTTCGCGCCGTTTGGTGGCTACAAGCAATCGGGCAACGGGCGCGAATATGCCGATTGGGGCATCCATGATTTCTGCGAAATCAAAGCGATTGTCGGTTATGGCGAGGATGGGGTGTAATGCATTACGGCTATATCGGGCTGGGAAATCTGGGGGCCAATTGCGCGGCTTGCCTGTTGCGCGCGGGGATGCAGGTCACGGTGTTTGACCTGAACTCGGCGCTGGCGGACCGGCTGGTGGCGTTGGGGGCGACGCTTGCCGAGAGTGCGGAGAGCCTCGCGGGGGCGGTGGATCATGTCATCACCTGCCTGCCTTCGCCTGCCGTGTCGGAGCGCGTGTTGCGCGCCATTTTGCCGGTGATGAAACCGGGGGCGAGTTGGGTCGAGATGTTGACGCTGGGGCGCGACGATGTGCTGCGGCTGGGGTCGGTGGCGGAGGCCGCAGCTGTGCGGATGATGGAGCTGCCGGTGACGGGCGGCGTGCATCTGGCCGCACAGGGCAAGATTACGATGCTGGCGGGCGGTGATAAGGATTTGTTCGATCTGCATCTGCCTGCGCTGCAGGCGATGGGCGACAAGATTTTCCACATGGGACCGCTGGGATCATCGAGCATTATCAAGGTGATCACCAATATGTTGGCCTTTATTCACCTTAAGGCCACGTCGGAGGCCTTGATGTTGGCCAAGCGCGGTGGGCTGGATTTGGGGCAGGCGTGGCATGCGATTGCGGCCTCGTCGGGCAATAGTTTCGTGCATGAGACCGAAGGCGCGCTGATCTTGAACGGGTCTTATGACATCGCTTTTAACATCGATCTGGCGCTGAAGGATTTGGGCTTTGCGATGGGCTTTGGCCGCGAGTTTGGCGTGCCGCTGGATTTGGCAAGTGCGACCGAGCAGACCTATATCGCGGCAAAGGCGGCCTATGGTGGCGAGGCGCAATCTCCGATGATCGCCAAGCTGCTGGAGGATTTGCTGGGCACAGATTTGCGCGCGGATGGGTTTCCGGCGCGGTTGGAATAGGGACCGATAGAGCGGGCTTATAGCGTGTCGAGGATGCGTTTGGCCTCGGCACGGGGATTGGCCAACGGGCCGCGGTCTTCGCCGGGGAAAAAGCGTGCGCGAAGGGCGGTGGGCATGGGCGCGGGTGTGGCGATGACCACTTTGGGCCCGGTTTTTGCCGTTTCGCTTGC
>CALEMZ010000082.1 GCA_937910975.1 uncultured Pseudorhodobacter sp.
CGTCCATCAGATGTTCGTTTTTCTTGCGGCCAAACCCGGTGTTGCCAAACTCCGGCTGATACATCCATGGGTCAATCAGGTGGAGTTCCTTTGGCTCGCATATCTCTAGGATGCGGCGACTAAAGCCCCCCTCCCATACGCCAATCTCAGCCACAGCGGCCCCTTTTGGCATCCGTGCCAGCAAGCGGCCGCGCACGATGTCTCGTTTGCTCATCTCTTCCAAGTTCTGCCTCTCGATCCCTGATTTCAGGGCCTTATTGTTATCACTATGGCTACAATACACGGCCTTTAGCCAAACGCAAAAGATCTCGCGCCTGGCGCTGAGGTAACGTTGTAGAAAAGCCGCAAGCCGGTATTTGCTTTGGGTTGTCTGACATTGCATCGCGCGCGCACTTGTGTGGCATCCGGCATAGCCAGCCCATTATCCGCAAGATTATCAGCGATACTCTGATCAGGCTCAGGGCGCTCAACAGCACGCGGCCGAAAAAGGCGACACGCACGGCCGGCACCCTTCTGTAGGGCAAGCGGCCGTGCGGAGTTTACGCCTTTAAGACTGCTTTTTCAATTTGAGAGGCCGGGGCGATAGCCATGGAAACCGGGCCAAAAATATCGACCAACTGTTTGTAATAGATTGAAAATTCTTCCGGGTAGGCGGTGGCGACAGCCACGGATTGCCCGGTTTTTTGCCAGGGGATCAGCCCTTGGCGCAGGCAGGTGGCGGCACCCAGCTTGTCAATCAGGCGCGGGTCGGCGGGCTGGGCTATCGGGTCCACCAGCCGCACGGCCCAATGCCGTGCCTGCGCCTCATACAGTGGATTTTCGGCAATCATCTGCCGTGAGAGCAAAATATCGCACAGCCGCCCCTGATGCCGCTTTTGCAAGGAGAGCGCGATGACCAGATCATCTGGAGACAAAAGCCCTTCGCGCAGCAAGCTAACACCAAGGCTGCGAACAGAGGGAGCGGTAACAGAGAAGCGCTTGCCGCCGCCGGGTTTGGGCGCAACAACAGCGGGGTTATGTGCCGGTGCTGCCACGGCTTCGGTGGCCAACACCAAATTCGGCGAAAGAAATGGAAGTGATGCTGTCATAAGGCCCTCGCAGCACTCAGCCTTGGCCCGTAAGCGTTAACAGCAAGTTAACCCCAGAGTTTTCCTCAGGGGTTCTTAAAATTCTTCAAAAACTGCTCCTAATATTAGTGGCCCACCTTTTCGGGGCCACCATATCTGGATACTACATATTTTTGGGTATCAAGCCGCGCGACGGGCCTTCATGGCCGCCGCGAATCGCTCGAACAGGTAGTAGCTGTCTTGTGGGCCGGGGCTGGCCTCGGGGTGATATTGCACCGAGAATACCGGCTTGCCCGTCAGTGCGATCCCGCAATTGGAGCCATCGAACAGGCTGACATGGGTTTCACGTACGCCTTTGGGCAGGGTTTGCGCATCGACCGTAAAGCCGTGGTTCATCGAGGTGATCTCGACCTTGTTGGTGTCGTAATCCTTGACCGGATGGTTGGCACCATGATGGCCGTGGTTCATCTTGATGGTTCGGCCTCCCAAAGCCAGCGCAAGCATCTGATGCCCAAGGCAAATCCCGAAGATCGGCAGATCTGCCGCCAAAATTCCCTTGATCATGCCCACAGCGTAGGCCCCGGTTGCAGCCGGGTCGCCGGGACCGTTGGATAGGAATACCCCTTCTGGGTTCAGTGCCAACACATCTTCCGCCGTGGCCGTCGCGGGCAGCACGGTGACATCACATCCGACCGAAGCAAGGCAGCGCAGGATGTTGCGTTTCGCACCGAAATCGACAGCAACCACGCGCAGGCCCTCGCCGGTCCGCTTGGAATAGCCCTGGGGCCAGGCCCAACGCATCTCATCCCAGCGATAGCTCTGGGTACAGGTGACTTCCTTTGCAAGGTCCAGCCCTTCCAGCCCGCGCCATGCGCGCGCGGCGGCGACCAGCGCTCCGACATCAAAATTTCCTTCGGGATCATGGGCCAAGGCCACATGCGGCGCGCCTTGCTGGCGGATCGCGCGGGTCAGGCGGCGGGTATCAAGCCCGCCGATGCCGATCCGGCCCTTGGCGGTCAGCCACTCTGTCAGCTCCGCCGTCGCGCGCCAGTTTGACGGTTCGGTCGGATCCCATTTTACCACGATGCCTGCTGCCACCGGATCGCTGGTCTCGTCATCTTCCGGCGTCACGCCGGTGTTGCCTATATGGGGGAAGGTGAAGGTGACAACCTGCCCTGCATAGGACGGGTCGGTCATGATTTCCTGATAGCCGGTCATAGCGGTGTTGAACACGAGTTCCGCCACCGTCTGTCCGGTTGCGCCAAAACCGCGCCCGTAGAATATGGTTCCATCGGCCAGCGCAAGGCAGGCTGTGGGTTTGCCGGTGCTTTGATCGGATTGGGGCATGGTACGACTCTCTCTGGCCGGATTTCGCGGACACTACGGGCCATGGGTGCTGGGGTCAAGACTTTGGAGTAAATGGAATTTCAAGTAATTACAGTGGCTTACAAAATTTAACCCCAGTTGCCTCGCCCACGGCTTCGCGCTATTGTCGGCAGTTGCTGAAACTCTGGGGAAAGAGACGAGATGGTATTGCGCGATCGGCTGCAAATGGCCCTGAAAGATGCGATGCGGGCAAAGGCGGCGGAGCGACTTTCGACGCTGCGCCTGATTAATGCTGCGATTAAAGATCGTGATATCGCCCAACGGGGTGAAGGTGGCGAGGGGCTGGTTTCTGATACCGAGATTACGGCGATCTTGTCGAAGATGGTCAAGCAGCGCCAGGAAAGTGCGCGCGTCTATGAAGAAGGCGGGCGACTGGAACTGGCGGAAAAGGAACTCGACGAAATCAAGGTGATTGAAGAGTATTTGCCGCGTCAATTGGCGGGCGAGGAGGTGGATGCCGCAATCACATCCGCAATTGCTGAAGCAGGTGCCAGTTCTATCCGAGACATGGGCAAGGTGATGGCGGTGTTGAAAGGCAAGTATATCGGCCAGATGGATTTCGGCGCGGTTGGGCCGCGCGTGAAGGACCTTCTAGGTTGATCGCCGCAAGATAAAGCGTTTCATTTGAAACGCTAAACGCTTTCAAAAGGGGCTCCAGCTATGCCGGGGCCTCTTTTACGTTCGTGCTGGATGCTTCTGCCTGCGCCAAAGCATAATCGCGATGGCTAGCCATATGCCAGCCCGCAAAAGCATAGCCCCCACAGTTCGCATTTCAAACGCCGCGCCACCGGCGACCTCAAGCCAGAACAAGGCAAAAACACCAAGGGTTGCCAGGCCGATGCCCCAAGCCACTGCCTGCGCCAAGCGGTGGCGCCGAAATAACAGCGCTGCGCCAAGAAGATAGACAAAGCCCGCGAAGAAGTTGAACCAAAGGACGAAGGGGATGGCGTTTCCGACGGCTGCTCTTGCCGCAGGTGGGCCGAACAGGGCCATGCCGCCAGAAAAGAGCGTAAGAAGCCCAAATAGCGCCACCGCCGCTGCGATTGCAGCGTCTCGCTTGGAATGATCGCGCATTTTGACCCCCTTGATGATGCTGGCCCCTCGGCCTGCCAAAATTCTAGCAACGGCGCCGCGTGCAAACCATGATACGGATCAATCCGCCGTTTTGGGGAAAGCGAAGAGGCATACAGTTCAATCGCGGGGCCATTCTAATAGCTTTAGCTCGGAGAAATGGCGAGATGGGGACTTTTGCCCGCAGGCAAATACCGCAATTATGCGCAGCCGATGCAGCCGTTCTGTCGCGTTTTTGTAACTGTCGTATGAAGTTTGGTCTCAGAGTAGATCAAAGCGCAGGGACTATCGCTAGCGCTTTACAGTGGCGGCACTCGGCATCGACGGCCTACTACACGTAGCGGATGTCGCCAAAAGCACGCTCAAGCTCGGCGGATAACGCTATGCGCTCCTCCTCGGATAGAAATGCGCCGATCTCCACCTCTCTCGGGCCGCCACGCAGGGTGATGTAATTCGGGACGGGGCCGCCGGTTTGGTGCAATTCCACACGTGCCCAATGCGGGTTCGCCTCCCACACCTGATGTCGCCCGCGTGGGCCATGACGCGACAGGTGCAGGCGGGTGGTGTGGAAAGTCAGCACCTCCAGAATATCGCCATCTCGGTAGTTGCGCTCCAGCGCCCAATACATGCCCATTACGGCAGCTACAAAGAAGGGCAACAAACCCCAAAGCACGGCAGAGCCGAGAACAAAGAACAAAGGTAGCGAAATCAGCAGTGCCGTCCCGCCGATAAAACCCACAAACCCGCGCCGGGGAAGTGAGTGGTGCGGCCAAAGACGTAAGGTCTTGGCCCCATCGGTCTTGGTCCATTCATAGGGCATCGGGGCCTCGATTTCCAAGGGCGGCGGTATGAATAAGGGCCCCGACATTGCTGAAGGGGCCCTTTGGTCAGTATGTTTTCAAGGAAACAGCCAAGCCTTAGTGGGTGTGGCCCTTGTCCCAATCCGACTGCTTTGGAAGCTGCTCAAACGTATGCTCGGGTGGCGGGCTGGGCAGTGTCCATTCCAGCGTGTCGGCATATTCGTTCCAGTAGTTGTTTTCCGTCACTCGCTTGCCATAGCGCAGCGTGTAAACAATAATCCCGATGAAGAAGACGAACGATGCGAAGGACAGAAAGGCCCCAACGCTCGACCACCAGTTCCAATAGGCGAACGCCTCCGGGTAATCGATGTAACGGCGTGGCATGCCCTGACGGCCCAAGAAGTGCTGCGGGAAGAAGGTCAGGTTTGAGCCGATGAACATCGCCCAAAAATGTAGCTTGCCCGCCCATTCCGGATACTGACGGCCCGACATCTTGCCCAGCCAGTAATAGATGCCGGCAAAGATCCCGAACACCGCCCCCAAGGACATCACGTAATGGAAATGCGCCACGACGTAGTAGGTGTCATGATAAGCACGGTCCACACCAGCCTGAGACAGTACGATCCCGGTCACGCCACCAACGGTGAACAGGAACAGGAAGCCAAAGGCCCAGAGCATCGGCGTCTTGAACTCGATCGAGCCGCCCCACATTGTGGCGATCCACGAGAACACCTTGATGCCGGTTGGTACCGCGATGACCATGGTCGCCAGCATGAAGTAGCTCTGCTGTGTCAGAGACATGCCGACGGTGTACATATGGTGCGCCCAGACGACAAATCCCAGAACCCCGATGGCCACCATTGCGTAGACCATTGGCAGATAGCCAAAGATCGGTTTACGCGAGAAGGTTGCGATCACCTGAGAGATGATGCCGAAGGCCGGCAGTACGATGATATACACTTCTGGGTGGCCAAAGAACCACAAGATGTGCTGATACAAGATCGGGTCGCCACCACCAGATGGGTCGAAGAAGGTGGTGCCGAAGTTCCGGTCGGTCAGTAGCATGGTGATGGCACCCGCCAGAACCGGCAAAGCCAGCAATAGCAGGAATGCGGTCACCAGAAT
>CALEMZ010000083.1 GCA_937910975.1 uncultured Pseudorhodobacter sp.
AGGGATTCGAACCCTGGGAACCCTCACAGGCTCAACGGTTTTCGAGACCGCCCCGTTCGACCACTCCGGCACCTCTCCGCGGCGGGGATCGTCTGGGGCGGGATTTAGCTTGGCGGGCTTGATGTTGCAAGCCTGTATTCAGGAGATTCCTCATGCCCTATGTTTTTTTTCGCGCGCGTGTTCTTAAGCCGCTGCCAAGTGTAGATCGTCTCATGCGTATATCTGGCCGATCAGCCACTTCGCGAACCGGGTAGCCCCATCGACCGCATCGCGCTTACACTCATCCGTGAACGTCGCGCCGAACATCTGTTTCTTCTTGCTTCCAAGATTTCCAAACATGGCTTCTACAAGTCTATTGATACATCACAGCATCAGACCGGCATAAAAGCCCAACAAAGCGTCATTTAGCAGGTCTGATTGATCTTTGTCATATCGCAATGTTCTGCCTCCTCTAAACTTCCAGTGATGTATTGCGGGAGGCAGGCGGTATGGACCAAGGCAAAATCGTAAAGTCGGAGCATGTGCGGGCTAGTTCGAATATGTCCAGCTATGCTAAGCGCGGTATAGCCGTTGAGCACGGCATACGTATCGGCAGCTCGGCGCGCTGGCCCAGCAGTTTCATACAGCGCATCTTTGTGCAACAAAGCCAACCGTAGGCTATTTATTTCCCGTAACAGGCGGAGGGGCGTCTGTAAGTATCCAGTCGCGAAACCGAACGAAAGCCGCAATGTCGAGGCTGCGTTGCGGATAACTCAGCACATAGGGCGTATCGCTTGCCATGGAGCGCGCTGATGCGAGGCGCAGCGCGCCGGAGGCCAGATCGGGTCCGACGAACAACTCCGGCACCAGCGCCAGCCCAAGGCCGGCCCGCGCCGCCGCCAGCACCATGCCAAACTGTTCAAACCGCGCGCCGCGTAAGATGGTGATCGGGTCCAGCCCAGCATTGAGGAACCAGTCAAGCCAAAGGTTGGGCCGGGTCGCCTGCTGTAGCAATGGCAAGCGCGCGAGATCGACATCCTCCAGCATTCCAGCTTTGGGCAAGAGCGCTGGGGCGGCGACGACGACAAGGCGCTCTTCGGCCAAAATATCCACCTGCGCTCCCCGCAAATGCCGCTGCGCCCGCAAAATCGCAACATCACGGGGGTCACGCTCAAAATCCAACGGGGCGAGGGTGGCGGTCATGTCAAACGTCACCTCAGGCGCGATGGCGGCAAAGCGTGACAGGCGCGGGATCAGCCAAAGGGCGGCGAATGTGGGCAGCACCGCCAGCCGCAGCACATCACGGTGCCCACCAAAAGACATCACCGTCAGCGCTGCGCGGTCCAGATCGGCCAGCATCCGCTCGGCCTCGGGCAGCAGCGCGCGACCTGCGTCTGACAGCACGAGCCTTTGGCGGATACGGTGAAACAGCGCGACGCCCAGCCGCGCCTCCAGCGTGGTCAGGGCGCGGCTGATGGCGCTTTGGGTCAGGCCAAGCGCGGCGGCGGCCCGCGTGGCCGTGCCGGTTTTGGCGGCTTGGACAAAGGCCTGAAGTTCAGGCAATGTGGGGGTATAGGCGTGACGCATAAGGGCAAGTTTATGCGCATTACTCATAAACCTGCAAACCTAATTCATTTGAAAATGCGGGCCGCGCACGGTATTCAATGCCAGAATGTGAAGAAATGGAGCCCCCAATGGATAAGCCGAAGCTGAAAGCCAAAGATGCGCCTGATCTGGGCCGGTTCGATTGGGAAGACCCCTTCCGTCTGGAAGACCAGCTTTCCGAGGAAGAGCGGATGTTGCGCGACGGGGCGCGGGCCTATGCGCAGGAAAAGTTGCAGCCGCGCGTGACGCAGGCTTACCGCGAGGAAAGCACCGATCCGGGCATTTTCCGCGAGATGGGCGAAATGGGCCTTCTGGGCGTAACCCTTCCCGAGGAATACGGCGGGCTCGGGGCCTCATACGTGGCCTATGGGCTAGTCGCGCGCGAAGTGGAGCGGGTGGATTCAGGGTATCGCTCGATGATGTCGGTGCAGTCCAGCTTGGTGATGTATCCGATCTATGCCTACGGGTCGGAAGAACAGCGGATGAAATATCTGCCGAAACTGGCGAGCGGCGAATATATCGGCTGCTTTGGCCTGACGGAGCCGGATGCCGGCTCGGACCCGGGGGGGATGAAAACGGTCGCCAAGAAAACCGCCGGTGGCTACGTGCTCAACGGTGCTAAAATGTGGATTTCAAACGCGCCGATTGCGGATGTTTTCGTGGTCTGGGCTAAATCTGAGGCGCATGGCGGCAAGATCCGGGGCTTTGTGCTGGACAAGGGCATGAAGGGGCTTTCCGCGCCGAAGATCGGCGGCAAGCTGAGCCTGCGGGCCTCGATCACCGGTGAGATCGTGATGAAGGATGTGGAAGTGGGCGAGGACGCGCTCTTGCCACATGTGGAGGGGTTGAAGGGGCCGTTTGGCTGCCTCAACCGGGCGCGCTACGGGATTTCCTGGGGGGTTCTGGGGGCGGCAGAGTTTTGTATGGATGCGGCACGGCAATACGGGCTGGATCGCAAGCAGTTCAACCGGCCTCTGGCGCAGACCCAGCTTTATCAGCTCAAGCTTGCCAATATGATGACGGATATCAGCCTTGGCCTGCAAGCCTCGCTTCGGGTTGGCCGCTTGCTTGACGCGGCGAATGCGGCACCAGAGATGATCTCGATCGTGAAGCGGAACAATTGCGGCAAAGCGCTGGAAATCGCCCGCCATTCCCGTGACATGCATGGCGGAAACGGGATTCAAGAAGATTATCAGATCATGCGGCATATGATGAACCTTGAAACGGTGAACACCTATGAAGGCACCCATGATGTGCATGCCCTGATTTTGGGCCGCGCGATCACCGGGCTGCAGGCGTTTTTCTAAAGCCCTCCCCGCCCCTATGGTTCAGGGGCGGGGCCGCAGGCGAAAGGCCGTGGTTCGGGCATCCGCTCTGAGGTGCAAACGATTTGTAGGCAACAGCCTGCTCTTTGGCTTACGCTGGCCCGAAAGTCCGGGAGAATTCACATGGCCCATTTCAAAAGCTACCTGCCCGATCTGACGATGCGCGAGCAATCCGTGACGGAGCGCGTGTTTGAAGGGCTGGTCGCGCGACCGGATGATGCCGTTTTGATTGACGGTCCAAGCGGGCGGGTGATGACCGCCAAAACGCTGATGACGGATGTAAAGCGTCTTGCCGGGGGGCTTCAGGCGGCGGGCTTTGGCAAAGGCCATGTCATGGCGCTGATGGCGCCGAACATACCCGAATTTGCCACCGTCTTGCATGGCGGGCTTTGGGCCGGGGGCACTGTCACCACCATCAACCCGACCTATACCGCACCCGAATTGCGCCACCAGCTGAATGATGCGGGCGCGACATGGATGTTTGTGGTGGAAAGCCTCGCCGATATGGCGCGGGCCGTCGCCCCCGAAACGGGTGTAACACGGATCGTGGTGATAGACGGCGATGCGCCCTCCGACAGCTTGGCTGCATTGATGGGCGAGCCGCTGGAGGCGCAGGCCCCCATTGATCTGGATCGCCATATCGCGCTGACGCCCTATTCCTCGGGCACGACAGGGCTGCCCAAGGGCGTGATGCTGAGCCACCGCGCCTTGGTGGCCAATATAGACCAGATGCTGGCGATGCAGATCGTGGTGCCGGGCGAAACCATGGTGTGCTTTTTGCCGTTTTTCCACATCTACGGGCTGCAAGTCGGGATGAGCAGCTTTTTGGCGGGTGGCGCGCGGCTGGTGACATTGCCGCGCTTTGATCTGGAGATGTATCTGCGGTTGGCGCAAAATCACAAATCTCGCGCGCTGTGGGTGGTGCCGCCCGTCGCGCTGGCGCTGGCCAAGCATCCGATGGTGGATCAGTTTGATCTGTCGGCGGTCGAGGTGGTCTGTTCTGCCGCGGCACCTCTGGGGGCCGATATTGCGGCACAGCTCGGCGCGCGCCTGAACTGCGTGCCGCTGCAAGCCTATGGCATGACTGAGGCCAGCCCCGCCATCACCGTGACCAACTGGACCGCCCCGCGCAAAGGTACGGTGGGGCAGTTGCCGCCCTCAACCCTTGGGCGGATTGTGAATATTGCCACGGGCGAACATCTGGGGCCGGGGCAAGAGGGTGAGATATGGACCAAAGGCCCGCAGGTGATGCTGGGCTATCTCAACAACGCCGAGGCGACGGCGGAAACGATCACGCCCGATGGTTGGCTGCGCACCGGTGATATCGGCTATTTTGATGATGAGGGCTATTTGTTCATCACCGACCGCCTGAAGGAGTTGATCAAATTCAAGGGGTTTCAGGTTGCCCCCGCCGAGTTGGAGGCCGAACTTGTGACCCATCCCGCGATTGCCGATGCCGCCGTGATCGGCCAGCCCGATGATGAGGCGGGCGAAGTGCCGGTTGCCTTTGTGGTGCTGGCCCCCGGTGCTGATCTGCCTGCGGCAGAAGTGATCGCCTATCTCGCGACGCGGCTGGCCTCTTACAAGCAGGTGCGCAAAGTGCATTTCGTGGAGGCGGTGCCAAAATCGGCCTCGGGCAAGATTTTGCGGCGGTTGTTGCGGGATCAGTTGGCGCCGTAACGGGGCTATTGAGGGCTTTAATCTAGGCGCCGCACGGGGTTGGGGCGGGCAGATGCCAAGTACGTCACAAATCCGTTACGGTTATGCCCCAAAGCGATAGGCGGTCACTCTCCGCCTGACTGGCTGCAAACCACATCCGGCAGTGGCAATTGCACGCAGTTTAACCAACACTTTCGCCGGGATAAGACCCGCACATCCGCCGGGGTTTATCGGGGCCGAGGTAATCGGCGCATTACTGGCGGCGACTTTCATGGGCTGGTTGTTGAAGGAGAAAACATGAGCGTGGTTATTTATCACAACCCCGGCTGCGGCACCTCGCGCAATGTCTTGGCGGTTTTACAGGCCGCCGGGGCAGCACCAGAGGTGGTGGAGTACCTGACGACGGGCTGGACAAGGCCGCAGCTGGAGGCGCTGTTTGCCGGGGCCGGGCTTACACCGAAAACCGCGCTGCGGGTGTCGAAATCCCCGGCGGAGGCAATGGGGCTGACGGCTGAGGGCGTGACGGAAGAGGATATTTTGGCCGCTATGCTGGAGCATCCGATTTTGGTCAACCGGCCCATCGTTGTCACCCCAAAAGGGGTGCGGCTGTGCCGCCCGTCTGAACTGGTGCTGGATTTACTGGAAACGCTGCCCCCCGGCCCAATGTACAAAGAGGACGGCGTGTTACTGATCAACGCACAGGGCAATCGCATTTCAAAAGTTTATCAGGAGAGAACGCAGGAAATTGTCGTT
>CALEMZ010000084.1 GCA_937910975.1 uncultured Pseudorhodobacter sp.
GCGTTTTCGTGATGGACTCATTTTCTTGCTCAATGTGGACAAGGTTTTCCCAAAAATGGCGCTATCCTTCCTGCGACAAACTGTCACTTTAGGGAGGAAGACATGAAAGAAACTGCAGGAGTAACTCCATCTGACGCCGGACTTGAGGGTGTGGCATGGAACGTGGTTGGCCAAATCTATACGCCGAAACTTCATTCTGACAACGCGATGATATGGCATGCGGTCGTGCCTGCCGACACCTTTGTGCCGCCGCACGTTCACCCAACACAGGACGAATGGATCCTTGTGACCGAAGGTAATCTGGAGGTCGACTTTGGCTTTGAGAATGGCAATGTGACCGCCAACAAGGCTGGCCCCGGTGATCTGATCCGGATGCCGATGGGCCTCGCGCATGGTGTCTATAACCGGTCCGGTTCTGAGGCAAAATGCGTCTTTGGAGTCGCCCCGTCGCGCAAGCTTTTCGACCTCTTTGGTGCCCTTGATGGTGTCACCGATCCGGCGGAGTTGGTGCGGCTGTCAGCCTTGCACGAAGTCGACTTTTTGCCACCCCCACCTGACGCGTAAGGAGACGGCTGATGATCACTAGAAAAACAGTTGCCATCATTGGTGGTGGCGTCGCAGGCTTGGCTGCTGCCAAGGCCTTCGACGAAAAGGGCCACCGCGTCATTGGCTTTGAACGCAGTCACGATTTCGGAGGCGTTTGGGAATTGTCGCGCTCTTATCCGGGCGTGCAAACTCAAAGCCCAAAGGACCTGTATCGCTTTACCGATATGGCGATGCCGGACGATTATCCACAATGGCCCAAGGGCCCACAGGTGCATGCCTATCTTCATAGTTATGCAGACAAGCATAAGCTAGGGCGCCTTTATCAGCTGAACACCGATGTGGCCGGGATGGAGCGGCGCGCCGACGGCAAGCCTGGGTGGACCCTGACGCTGAGCTCAGCAGGGCACACGCGGACGCAGGACTTTGATTTCGTCGCCATTTGTACGGGTCAATTCTCCTACAAAAACATCATCACCCATCCGGGTCAGGACGAATTTGTCGATCAAGGTGGGGCCGTGATGCACTCTTCGGAATACACCGACTCCGAGATCGCGCGGGACAAGCACGTCGTGGTGTTGGGGGGCTCCAAGTCGTCGACCGACATCGCCGTGAACGCGGCCGAGCATGGCGCCAAACAAGTGACGATGGTCTATCGCAAGAACGTCTGGCGGGTGCCTTATTTCATTGGGGGCATCAACTTCAAGCGGCTGCTTTACATGCGGGCGCAGGAAATGCAGTTCAACAGTTGGGACCGTGGGCCGTTGAAAAAGGCGTTTGCGGCGATCACCAAACCGTTGGTTTGGGCCAACTTCCGCGGGTTAGAGGCGATGCTAAAGATGCAGCTGGGCTTGAAAAAGTGGAACATGGTGCCCGACACACCGATCGAAAAAGAGGCCTCTTGCTCGCTGCCGCTGGTCACACCCGGGTTCTTTGAAAATCTCAAATCCGGTCGTATCAAATTGGTTCAAGGCAGCTATGATCATTACGATGGCGACAGCCTTGTCCTGACCAACGGCGAGCGCGTGAAATGCGATGTTTCGGTTCTGGCTGTGGGGTGGAAGTTGGGTGTGCCGGTCTTGCCGGATGCTTACCGCCAAAAACTGATCGAGGATGACGGCCAATATCGTGTTTACCGGCTGTCCGTGAACCCTGATCTGCCCGAGATGGGCTTTGTTGGCTTCAATTCTAGCTTCTGCACCATTTTGTCGGCAGAGATGGTTGCCAATTGGTTGGTGCGGTATGCCGATGGACAATTGGCCTGTCAGCCGAGCGATACGGACATGCGCGGAAACATCGAAATGATGCTGAACTGGCGTCGCAAAGAACGCCCGGCTGCACAAGTGTACGGCGGTCTGTGTTCCGCTCCGTTCCACTTTAAGCATTTCGATGAATTGCTGGCGGATATGGGCGCGCGCAAAGCCAAACGGTCAAATCCACTGGCTGAGCAATTCTCGTTTCCTGACGCGGATTCTTATGGTGAATTTCTGGCCTCAACACCGCAATATAAGGCTGGTTAAGTCAGCCCTGAAAACCGGAGTTTTATGACATGCACGATTGGGACGATGCATTCAATAATATGGGCCATGTCAAGGATTCTGATGCGCTGCCCGGGTTCTGGGCAGCGCGCGCCTCCGCGTATCGTGAAGGCCCCGCGCGGGTCGAGGTCGATCTGCCGTATGGCGACCACGACCGGGAAAAATTCGATCTGATCTGGCCGGGCATGGCCCCAAAGGGGCTTATCGTGTTTGTGCATGGCGGGTTCTGGATGCGCCTTGATAAGTCCTATTGGACGGATCTGGCCGAGGGCGCGCGCGCAAACGGCTGGGTTGTGTGCATTCCCAGCTACACGCTGACGCCCGACATCCGCGTGTCTGGTATCACTCAGCAGGTTGCTGCGGCTATCGAAGCTGCGGGGCGCCTTGTCGATGGACCGATCCGTTTGGCTGGGCATTCTGCCGGTGGGCATTTGGTCACCCGAATGCTGTGTCTAGATAGCCCATTGTCGGCAGAGACACTTGCCCGTGTCGAGAAGACAATTACGATCAGCGGACTACATGATCTCCGGCCCCTGCTTCATACAGCTATGAACGACACATTGAAGTTGACCGAAAAAGAAGCGGTGGCAGAAAGTCCCGCCTTGATGCGAACTTCGGGCCCTGCCAATGTTGTCGTCTGGGTTGGCGGCAATGAACGACCTGAATTCATTCGCCAATCGCGGCTATTGGCGGTGATGTGGGAGGGGCTAGATGCCCACATCAAATTTAAAATCGACGCAGGGCACAATCATTTTACCATCCTAGAAGGCCTGAAAATGCCAAGCTCAGAGATCTGCAGTGCGCTGACAAAACAAGACTTAGCTGCAGCGATCTAAACACTCACAAACAATTTGCAATCGACACCTCATTTTGGCGCCGCAGTGTATGTCCGTCGTCAGACATGCGAAACTATGTGTCGGGAGTTGCTTGATCTGCCACGGCCAAGTTGCATTCCCGAGACAACGCATTTCTGTTTGCTAGGATGAGAAAATTCAGATGGCCTTGAAAGCTGTCAGGAGTCCGAAGGCTTGTCACCACTTACGAAGCCGGCCTTGGCAAAAGGAGGGGTCAACGGAAGTTTTGTTCCGCAACCTGTAAATTCGTCGGAATTGTCTCGCTGCGTTTTCCATGAATGGCCAGTTTTTCCTCCGCATTGCAGCGTGGATGATCATGCATCTGCCGCATTTTTCCTGCTACGAGCGCACGCAGCGAGAAAACCGAATTCACAGATTGGGCTCCAAGCCGACCTGCGGCAGTGCAGAGAAAGCCATGGTTTGATGATCGTT
>CALEMZ010000085.1 GCA_937910975.1 uncultured Pseudorhodobacter sp.
TGAATGGCGCGCTGATGTCGAGCGCGCGGATTCCGAGCAATTGCTGGCCCGGATCGTTGCGGATTATGTTTCAGGCATGACGGACCGTTTTGCCCTGCAAGAACATGCGCGCATCTTTCAAACCGGAAATATCCCGATGAAATAAGCAGATATGCTTTGATGAGCGTGATCGGGGTGAGGGCGGATACCGCCCTCAAGCCTGAAGCCGCTTAGCGCCGCTTGCTTGCCGCCAGCAGCCAAAGCGCGACCAGCACGAGCGAGGCGATCCCGTTCCAAGATGCCATGGATAGGCCTGCCATTTCCCAAGCGACCGCATCGCAGCGCACGGGGGCGGCCACATTTGCCGCAGGGTTGAGCAGATCTTGCATGCTGACCCCGGCGATGGAGCCTGCGCTGCATGAGGCAAGCCCTTCCCACCATGCGCGCTCTACCCCGGTGTGAAACAACGCAATCCCGGCGGTGGTCAGGGCGGCCAACGCCCCCAGATAGGGCAGGGTGCGCCCCATAAGGATCAGCGCCAAAAGCCCGATGACCACGGCGACCATATGTGGATAGCGCTGCCACCAGCACAGCTGGCAAGGTGCCATGCCGCCAATATATTCAAACCCATAGGCCCCGGCGAGAAGGGCCGCAGAACCACCAGCGGCCAACAGGATGTATTGCGCACGCGTCATAAGAACCTCACAGCTACAAATCCGGCGATGAGAAGCACTACCGCCAAGGTAAACATAAGCCCCAATCGGCGCTCAATGAAATCACGGATCGGTGCGCCGAACTTCCAAAGCAGCGCCGCGACCAGAAAAAAGCGTGCCGCGCGGGCGAAGACGCTTGCGATCATGAAGACCGGAAAGGACAGGCCCGTCGTTCCCGAAAGGATGGTGATGACCTTATAGGGGAAGGGGGTGACACCTGCGATCAACACCGCCCAAGCGCCATAGTCATTATAGCGGGCCTGAAACTCGTCGAACAGGCCGGTTTTGCCATAAAACTCCAACACCGGCAGGCCGAGCGTCTCAAAGAACACGGCCCCGATGTAATAGCCAAACGCGCCGCCGAGTACAGAAGACACCGTGGCGACAAAGGCGATCCAGAAGGCCCGGCGCGGGGCCGCGAGGATCATCGGGATCATCAGAATATCGGGGGGAATGGGAAAGAAGGAGCTTTCAACAAAAGCCACAATGGCCAAGGCCCAGATCGCATGGCGCGATTGAGCAAGGCCAAGCGTCCAATTGTACAAAGCGCGGATCATCGCGTTCTCCAGTCAGGTCTGCAGCCTTGCATCACGCAGGGCAGAGCAGGTCAAGGGACAAACAAGCTTTATGAAACAGGCGGGCTGGGCCAAGCAAATTAGAATATGCGCGGGCGGTGGGAAGGTCGAAGTGTCGAGGAACGCCAAGGCCGGGCTGATTGCTGCTTTGGCCGCAGGTACGGCACAATAATCTTTCAATTGCGGTCACTGATAAGGATGTGGCGAAATTCATGCTGCTACAGCGATTTGGCCAGCAGTCGTACCAAACTTACGACTGGGCACAGGAATCACGTTGACAGATATGGAACGTTCCAGTAGCAAATGGAACGTTCCATATTTGAGGGAGATGAGGATGGATTGGGCGCTAATTGGTGCAAGCACGATTGCCAGCCAAAACATGATTGGCGCTTTGCGTTCCCAGCCGGGTGGCGTGGTTCGGTGGGTCGTCAGCGGCTCGGCTGAACATGTTGCCGATTACGCGGCGCGCCATAACATCCCCCATTCGGGTACTGATATTGCTTTTGCTTTGGCAGACCCGGAGGTTGATGCCGTCTACATTTCCTCGACGAATGAAAAGCACTACGGGCAGGCGTTGGCGGCCATTGCGGCGGGCAAGCATGTGCTGTGCGAGAAGCCGCTTGCCATGACCACTGGCGAAGCCGCGTCAATGGTTGAAGCTGCTGAAAAGGCCGGGGTGGTTTTTGCGACCAACCATCATTTGCGCTGCTCTGGCAGCCATCAAGCTGTGCGTGACCTGATCCGCGCGGGGCGCGTTGGTACCGTACTTTCAGTGCGGGTTTTCCACGCAGTACATTTGCCCGAAAGCCTTCAAGGCTGGCGCATTCATTCTGCTGATGCAGGCGGCGGTGTGGTGCCAGATATCACCGTGCATGATGCGGATGTGGTCAGGTTTATTTTGGGCGAAGACCCGCAATCCGTCGTGGCTCAAACGGCATGTTCTGGCATGGGTCAAGGGGTCGAAGATTCTGCCATGTCGATCTGGGCGATGCCTTCTGGCGCGATGGTGATGAGCCATGAGAGCTTTACCCACCCATTCGCGGGTAGCGGGCTTGAGGTGCATGGCACGGAAGGCTCTATTTTCGCGCGCGGTGTAATGACTCAACGGCCAGTTGGCGAAATCGAACTGGTCACAGCGCAGGGGCGGGAAACTGTGCCCTTCTCTGACCACAACCTTTACCACTTTGGAGTGGCGCAGTTCTGCGCGGCCGTCGCAGGGACGGGGGCGCCAGCGGCAAGTGGCTTGGATGGTGTCAAGTCACTGGCCGTCGCCCAAGCTGTTCGAGACGCTGCCGCAACGGGCACCCGGGTGACCGTGAACTATGGCGCCTTAAAATGAGCAAGGTTCGATCGCCCTCTGAAGTTGCAGCACTTATCCAGGATGAAGCGGTGATCACGGTGTCGTCGTCCTCGGCGCTTGGCTGTCCCGACCTCGTTCTCAAGGCGATTGGTGAGCGGTTCGATGCCGAGGGGCACCCGCGAAACCTGACGACGATTCACCCGATTGCGGCGGGTGATATGTATGGGGTGAAAGGTGTCGATCACATTGCCAAGGATGGGCTCTTGGCCAGGATTTTGGGGGGGTCCTACCCGTCTGGTCCCTCATCAAAACCAATGCCAGAAATTTGGAAAATGGTCGTTGAGAACCGAGTTGCGGCCTATAACGTGCCATCGGGCATACTCTTTGACATGAACCGTGAGGCGGCGGCGAACCGTCCGGGTGTTCTGACCAAAGTCGGTATGAAGACCTTTGCAGATCCTATTCGTCAGGGCTGCGCAATGAACGAACTGGCTGCCAAGACCGCAATTGTGAACCGCGTGGAGTTCTTGGGTGACACATGGCTCCACTTTCCCAATATCATTCCAACTGTGGCTATTCTTCGTGCCACGACGGCGGATGAGCATGGCAACCTGACTTATGAGCATGAGGGCGCTTATCTGGGTGGCCTTGAACAGGCGATCTGCGTGCGAAACCATGGAGGTTTGGTGATTGCGCAGGTCTCGCGCGTAACCAAGCGCGGGTCTTTGCGCCCGCATGATGTGCGGGTGCCGGGGCATCTGGTGGATGTCATCATCATCGACCCTGACCAGAAGCAAACCTGCGAGACGCACTATGATCCGGCAATTTCCGGGCAAATCATGCGGCCTTGGGGTAGTTTTTCGCTTGCAGAACACGGTGTGGAGAAGGTTATCGCCCGACGCGCCGCTATGGAGCTGCGGCCTGGCATGACCGCCAATCTGGGCTTCGGCATTTCAGCAATGGTGCCGCGTATCTTGCTAGAAGAAGGCCACCCAGAGGCAGTCACCTGGGCAATTGAACAGGGCGCTGTGGGTGGGATGCCGTTGACGGGATTTGCCTTTGGCTGTGCATCAAATGCAGATGCTTTTGTGCCATCGCCGCAGCAGTTCATCTATTTTCAGGGCGCCGGGTTTGATGTGTCGTTCCTCTCCTTCCTTGAGGTCGATGTGGAGGGCAACGTCAATGTCTCAAAGCTCGGTAAAAAACCTTACCTTACAGCTGGTTGCGGCGGCTTCGTCGATATCACCTCACATGCAAAAAAGATCGTCTTTTCGGGCTGGTTCGAGGCCGGAGCGCAGATTGAACTAACGGATAATGGCCTCAAGGTCGTCTCCCCAGGCAAATTCACTAAGATGGTCGAGGCGGTCGAGCATGTTACCTTCTCAGGCGAGCGCGCGCGAGAGCAGGGCCAAAATGTTTTGTATATCACCGAGCGTTGCGTAATGAGATTGGGGGAAAAAGGGCTGGTTGCCATCGAAATAATGCCCGGCATTGATCCGGTCCGTGATATCATTGGAGCAAGTCAGGGCCGTGTTTCGGTTGCAGCAGATGCGATCACTTTGCCACTTTCGCTTTTGCGTGACGAGCCAATGGGGTGGGGCGCATGAGCTTGGTTCATTTTATTCTCCATGGGCCGATTGCCGAATTGCGGCTTGATAACCCAAGTAAAATGAATGCCTTCACAACAAAAATGTTGAGCCAGCTTGGCGCACATCTGGAGCTAATCGAACGTGACGCGGGAATACGCGCGGTCATGATTACAGCGGTGGGTGACAGAGCTTTCTGCACGGGCGCCGATATCAACGCTTGGGGCAATTTGTCTCCGGCAGAATTTGCGCGCCATTGGGTTCGCGATGGCCATCGGATATTCGACCGGCTGGCCCGCCTGTCGAAGCCAACCCTCGCAGTTTTGAACGGCCATGCTTTTGGTGGTGGTCTCGAACTGGCCGCCGCATGTGACCTTCGGGTCATGGGGCCCGACGCTAGCCTTGCCCTCCCTGAGGCGGGCGTCGGGATCGTTCCGGGATGGTCAGGCACGCAGCGGCTTTTGCGGCTACTGCCTGAACCGGTTGTCAAAGAAATGGCGCTGTTCGGACACAGGATCAAAGCCGAGCGGGCGCTTGCCTTCGGTTTTGTTGCAGCGGTGGATGAGGATCCGCGCGCTGCGGGCATTGCGCTGCTGAATCGCGCCATTGGCCTGTCACCCCGCGCCGTCGAGATTTCAAAGTACATGATCCATGCCGCCGCAGGCGAGGACCGTGCCGCGATGGTCGAGGCTTTGGGCAGTGCGGCAATTGCCGCCAGTGATGATCGCGCCGAGGGCGTGGCCGCCTTTAGCGACAAACGCAAACCCGCATTTTCAGGGAAATAATTGATGAACGACTTAAACATCATCACTGCCCAGACGGTCGTCATGCCCGAGGCCCCCTACAAGGCAAGGCATTTCATTGATGGCAAAGCCTGCGACAGTGCTGATGGCCGCGTGTCGGACCGCATCTCGCCTTCCCATGGGGTTTTGGTAAGCCAAGCGGCCTTGGGCGGAGCAACTGAAACCGAAGCCGCGATCAAGGCCGCCCGCTTGGCCTTTGATGATGGTCGTTGGAGCCAGCTTTCGGGAAAAGACCGGGCTAGGGTGCTGAACAAGGT
>CALEMZ010000086.1 GCA_937910975.1 uncultured Pseudorhodobacter sp.
AGGGTATGGCGGAGGTCGGGGCCTTGGCGCAGGATATGACCGAGGAAGACATGCTGATGGATGTCTGGTCGCAGGAGCCTGATATCCGAGCGGAGACGGAGGCTTGGGTTTTCCCCTATCTCGCGCTGGCTTACGGGCCGCTTTCGGATGCGGACATGGCGGCTTATCTGAGCTTTTCGAAAACCAAAGCTGGGCAGAAGCTTAACAACGCTCTTTTCGGGGCCTTTGATGAGTTTTTCCGGGCAATCTCGCGTGATCTGGGACGGGCGGCAGCCAAGCAGATGATGGGCGAGGATATCTGAAAACGCGCGCGCGAACATTTTGATGATTGTCTGACAGTAAATTGAATTATTAAGCATGCACGCAGGGCAAATTCCGGGCGGGCGACGATTGACCCGGCTGTGCGGTCGTTGGGCATTTTGTCTTGGCAATCGATATCAAGGTCTGCGCCCTTTGGCGGCGTTTGAGGCGGATATGGAGCGGATGATTGATAAGCTGAAGGCCACACCGCGCCAGCCCGGCGAGGTGGAGGCCCTGTCAGATGCCAGATTGCGCGCAAAAGCCAAAAGTTGGGGGTGACGGTACCATTTTGATGCAGTTATGGCCTTGATTTGCCGCGTTCGGGCGCTTGACTCTGCGTCTCCAATCACTGATAAGCCCGCATCTCGGGCAATCCTTGTGATTGGCCGGGTTTATTATTGATATCGTCCCGCAAGGGGGCGCGCAGTCCGAGGTAGAGGGAAACGCCAGTGCATGCTGGGGCCACAGGACGCGAAGACATGAAAAGGAAAGACCCTATGTTCGCGGTCCTCAAGACAGGCGGCAAGCAATACAAGGTTCAAGCCGGGGATATCCTGCGCGTTGAAAAGCTTGATTGCGTTGCTGGTGACAAGATCCAGTTTAACGAAATTCTGATGGTTGGCGGCGAGACGCTGGCTATTGGCGCGCCGCTGGTTGCTGGCGCAGCCGTTCAGGCCGAAGTGATCGAGCAGATCAAAGGCCCGAAGGTTATCCACTTTGTAAAGCGTCGCCGGAAGCATTCCAGCCAGCGCACCAAAGGCCACCGCCAGCATCTGACGCTGTTGCGCGTGACCGACGTTTTGGCCTCTGGTGCTGACGCATCGGGCGTCAAAGCAGCCACCGGCACTGCCGATGCGCGCCGCGCAGCCCATAATAATGCAGACGCTGCTCCGGTAGCGAAAGCCCCTGCAAAGGCGAAAGCTGCTGCGAAACCCAAAGCGGCGAAAGCCGCTTCGACCGAGGAGTAATCCCCCATGGCACATAAAAAAGCTGGTGGTTCATCCCGCAACGGTCGCGACTCAGCCGGTCGCCGTTTGGGCGTGAAGCTGTTTGGCGGCCAGGTTGCCATTCCGGGCAATATCATCGTGCGCCAGCGTGGCACCCGTATGTTCCCGGGTCAGGGCGTTGGGATGGGTGTGGATCACACGATCTTCGCCAAGGTCGAGGGCAAGGTTACCTTCAAGAAAGGCCTTAAAGGGCGCATGTTTATTTCGGTTCTCCCGGTTGCGGAGGCAGCCGAGTAAGTCGAACCGTTACACGAATATGTAACAAAGGGATCGGCTGAAAAGCCGGTCCCTTTTTCCGTTTCCGGGGAGGGAGGCGGATATCGCCCGGTTTGACGGGGCGATATTAGGTTTACCGGGGCACAGCCCCCATGTGCTTTCGGAGGAGGGCGCGATGATGTTGCAGACAATTGACGAACAGGCCACGATTGCGGCGGAGCGGATGGTGCTGCGCTCGGTACAGGTTTCTGATGTGGGGCTTTTTGCGTTGCATGCCGGGGATATCCGTGTGGCGGAGACGACCAGCTCTATCCCTCATCCTTTACCGCCCGGTGCCGCAGAGGCCTTTGTGGCCCGCGCAATGAAGCCGGGCGCAGCCGAGCGAATCTGGGTGATGGATGGCGCGGCAGGTGGTTTGCCGGAGGTGCTGGGGGTGATCTCGCTTAAGCAGATGGATCGGGACCAGTCAGAGATCGGCTATTGGGTCGCGCCGGCGTTTTGGAATACGGGCTATGCTTCGGAGGCCGTTCATGCGTTAATTTCTGCTAATCCATTGAAAAATGAGGCAGTTTTTGCGCAAGTGTTTCAGGACAGCCCTAGGTCTGCGCGGGTGCTGACGAATTGCGGCTTTGCCTATCTGGGCGATGCCGAAAGCTTCAGCGTAGCGCGCAACGCGCGGGTGCAGACCTGGACCTACCTGAAGAAGATGAGCTAAGCGGTCCTGTGCCGGGTTTTGGCGCATCGGGGCTTGAAATTATTGGGCCCAACAGGGCCCAATTGGCAGCAAGGCTTGAGCCTGCGGCAAATACACTCTATCGGCATAGGCGCGCGGATTTGCGCGATGCCTGATATGACCGCCTCCGAACGGGGGATGATTACCTCCTCCATGCCCTTGAGTGGGCGTGACCCAAACCAGAAAGCCTGATCCCATGAAGTTTCTCGATCTTTGCAAAGTCTATATCCGCTCAGGTGGCGGTGGGTCGGGTTGCGTTTCGTTCCGGCGGGAAAAGTTCATCGAGTTCGGCGGGCCTGATGGCGGCGATGGCGGCAAGGGTGGCTCTGTCTGGGTGGAGGCGGTGGAGGGGCTGAATACGCTGATCGACTTCCGCTATCAGCAGCATTTCTTTGCCAAATCGGGCCAGCCCGGAATGGGCAGCCAGCGCACCGGCAAGACGGGCGAGGATATTGTGCTGCGCGTGCCGGTGGGCACCGAGATTCTGGACGAGGACGAGGAAACCGTTCTGTGCGATTTGACGACTGTGGGCCAACGCGTGCTATTGGCCAAGGGCGGCAATGGCGGCTGGGGGAATTTGCAGTTCAAATCCTCGACCAACCGATCCCCAGCACGCGCAAATTCGGGCCAGGAGGGCGTGGAGCGCACGATC
>CALEMZ010000087.1 GCA_937910975.1 uncultured Pseudorhodobacter sp.
TGAGATAGGTCGCGTCGATCATCACCGTCTTTGGAACTGCCGCCTCAGAGGCCAAGGCCACAGCCATTCCGCTGACATGGCGTTTGTTTGGCAATGCCGGGGTGGTGGCGTTTGAGGATCGCCCGGTGACAGAAGTTTTCACCCGCGCCGCCCCGGCAGTTCTGCACTGGCCCTGGCGCGCGGCGATGTTCAAGACGTTGTTTCGCAATGATGGGGCCTATAAAAAACTGGGCGTGCATCGCCCGCGCAACCCCGACGCAAGCCGCATGGCAGGCCAGCACTGGTTTGATGGATCGGGGCGCGAATTGCCTGCCGAATATCACCGCGCCCGCATCTTTTCGCCCTTTGGTCGCGACAATTACCAGCTTGCACAGATGAACCACTACGCGCTTGGCGCAATGGAAAGCTATGTGGTAAAATGCGACCGTGGGCGGGCAAACCGAGAGGCCTCAAGCTTTGACATGGGCTATTGGGTGGAGCGGAATTTCTGCGATGCCGAAGATCGTAGCATTTCAGCTCTTACCCCTCTCTCGGCCCCGATTTTGGCCGGGTTGCACGCTGACCCCGTTTTGGCCGAATTACACCGGGCCGGGGTGAAATGGCGCAAAACAAGGTTCTTGGAGTTGATGCAGGACGAAAATTGGCGCGGGCTGTTTGGCCGATTGATGCTGTCACGCCCTGCGCGCTGCTTGACCGAGGCGGAGGCGCGGCTAATCTGGCAGCATGGAGTGAAGGATCGTGGCGGCCTAGAATAAGGATTACGAAACAATCGGCTCAGATTGTTACTCAAACAGGATACGAATGCCACCATCTTGCCCCCTTGTCCGCCCGATTGTGACACGCATCGCAGGCACTACAGAAGGAAGACAGGCCACAACCGAAAAACCAGAACGATCGGCTCCAACAGCTATGAATCCCCCAGACGACACAAAGACCGAAATTGCTTTTCCGACCACCAACTTTGAGCGCGGTGTTCGGCTGGACCTGTTGCAGCAAGTGGGCGAGGATTCTGGGTATTTTGAAGCTTTGGGCGACAGCCACTGGGCCGTGTTCAACGAAGATGGCTCGACCTTGGTGATCAGCTTTGACAGGCTCGAAGATATTCAGGCGTTGGAGCCGGGCAAGATGCCCGATGTCTTTGGTCAGGCGACACAAAACGGCTGGTCACATCTGAGCCTGATCAGCGAGGGAGACACCTGGTATCGCGACAAGGCGGTGTTCGCCTATATGGACCGGCTTGTCGACGCGTGCTTCTTTGATGAATACGACCAAGTGGTATTTTACGGCACTGGCATGGGGGCCTATGCCGCTACCGCCTTTTCCGTCACCGCCCCCGGCTGCACTGTGCTGGCCGTGCAACCCCGCGCCACGCTATCTCCCGAGATGGCAATATGGGAGACACGGTACCGCGATGCGCGACGTCTGAACTTCACCGACCGATATGGTTATGCCCCAGACATGACCGAAGGCACGAAAAAGGTTTTCACCCTGCACGACCCCTATAACAGCCTTGACGCGATGCATGTGGCACTTTTCCGCAAACCCTATGTGACCCCGCTCAAAGCACCCTTCATCGGCGAAAATATCGGAAAGTCGCTGGCCGAAATGGGGATTTTGTCAAAGCTTTTGAAGGCGGCCTGTGAGGGCAAGCTGACGGAAACACTTTATAATCGGCTCTGGCGGGAACGCCGAAGCAATGGCAATTATCTGCGCTGGATCATGCGCGCCTGCGCCGATGCAGGCCACCCCCAGCGCGAAGCGATGATCTGCCGCTCCGTCATCAACCGCATTCGCGCACCGGGGTTTCGCAACCATCTGGCAAGGCTTGAAAAAAGTGGCGTGCTGGATAAGACCTGATCTTGCAGTCGGGTAAAGCGCGCCTGCGTGCCACTTTGTGCTAACCGAACCCTTCGTGGATCGCCCCTGCCACGGATCAGCTTGAGAAGATTCACGCGCGGCCCGAATTTTAAGGGAAAGTAAGGGCTTTTTGCCTCTGGAAAATGAAGGGCGAATAGGCTAGCGCTTTGCGCCATGACACAAAGCCTCACGCTTCCCCGACCCGATGATTGGCACCTGCATCTGCGCGATGGCGCAATGCTGCAAGGTGTGTTGCCCGAAACCGCCCGGCACTTCGCCCGCGCCATCATCATGCCCAATCTGGTGCCGCCCGTTGTCACCCATGCCGATGCGATAGCCTACCACGCCCGCATCATGGCTGCCCTGCCTGCGGGAATGCAGTTTGAGCCGCTGATGGTGCTTTACCTGACCGAAGGCACCGACCCGGCTGATGTCGCCGCCGCCGCCGCTTCAGGGCTGGTCAAGGCAGTGAAGCTTTATCCGGCGGGGGCCACGACCAATTCCCACTCCGGTGTGCGAGACTTTGATAAAGTACGCGGCGTGCTGGAAAAGATGGCCGAGATCGGCCTGCCGCTGTGCGTGCATGGCGAGGTAACGGACCATGAGGTAGATATTTTTGACCGTGAGGCGGTGTTCATCGACACGGTGCTGGACCCGCTGCGCCGCGCACTTCCCGGCCTGCGGGTGGTGATGGAACATATCACCACCGAGCAAGGCGTGGCCTATGCCCGCGCCGGAGGCGATGATCTGGCCGCGACCATCACAACGCATCATCTGATCATCAACCGCAACCATATTCTGGCTGGCGGGATCAAACCGCATTACTATTGCCTACCCGTAGCCAAACGCGAAAAGCACCGTCTGGCCCTGCGCGCGGCGGCCTGTTCCGGCGAAGCCTGCTTCTTTCTTGGCACCGATTCCGCCCCACATGTGGACGCGCTGAAAGAACAGGCCTGCGGCTGCGCGGGCTGCTTTACCGCCACCAACACCCTGCCCCTGCTCGCCCATGTCTTTGAGGAAGAAGGCGCACTGGACAAGCTCGAAGCCTTCATCTCGCGCAATGGCCCCGCCTTTTACCGATTGCCGGTAAACGAGACCACGATCACCCTCACCAAAGGCGCACCCGCCCAATGGCCCGAAAAGATCCTGACCGAAGCTGGTCCCGTCACCCTATTCAACCCCGGCTTTCCCGTGCATTGGCATGTGGAAGGCTGACCATTCATCTATTTTAAAATATCCCCTCCGGAGGCATCCGGCACTGGCCATGAAGGCCTCCGGTGGGGATATTGATCGACCAGATGCCGCAGAAAGGATATTATGATGATCCCCTCGAGCTTTCCCGACGCTTCTGAAATCGCCCGTCTGACCGCACGGATGTTGTTGGAAATCAAGGCGGTGCACTTCAACGCGGCGGAGCCTTTCATCTTGGCCTCCGGCCTGCCCAGCCCCACCTATATCGACTGCCGCAAGCTGATCAGCTATCCGCGCATCCGCTCCACCTTGATGGATTTTCTGACCATCACCGTGATGCGCAACGCAGGGTTTGAGGCGTTTGACAATATAGCAGGCGGCGAAACGGCCGGCATTCCCTTTGCAGCACTCGTGGCCGAACGTATGGCCCTGCCCATGACCTATGTGCGCAAAAAGCCTAAAGGTTACGGCCGCAACGCCCGGATCGAAGGCGTGATGACCGAGGGCCAGCGCGTACTTCTGGTCGAGGATCTGACTACGGATGGCGGCTCAAAACTGTCTTTCGTCGATGCCATCCGCGAAACAGGGGCGAGTTGCGCGCATACAGCCGTGATTTTCAATTACGGGATTTTCCCGGACACGACGCAAAAACTGGCGGATCATGGCGTGACCCTGCATCATCTGTGCACATGGTGGGACGTGCTGGCCGAAGCGGGCGAAAGCGGCGCATTTGATGCGGGCACGCTGCACGAAGTGGAAAGCTTCCTCAACGCACCGCGCGCTTGGCGAGACGCCCGAAAGTCCTGATCGCCTTCCGTTTATCCCCAGGTTTATTTTTTGGGATGCTCTGGGGATAACGACACTGTGGAATCACCGAATGGGTGGAAAAGCCTGCACCCGCCCACCAAATGTGGTAGTGTCACCCTCAGAAACCACACAGAAAACGGTTATCCACCGGGTTTAAGTCGGGTTTTCCACAGGGTTGTTGGGCTTTGCCCTGCGCCCGGATCTGGCTTACAAGAAAGCGGGATGTGTTAAGAGGGCAGAAGATGAACGAGGTCGCACCAATTCGGCAAACGCTGCCCGCACCGGCGGAAACTGAGGCGCTGCCCCATAACATCGAGGCCGAGCAGCAATTGCTGGGCGCGATTCTGACCAATAATGATGTTTACGACCGCATCTCCAGCCTCGTGAAGGCCGAGCATTTCTATGACCCGGTCCACTGTCGCATTTTTGAAATTGCCGCCGCACGCATCCAGAAAAACGCCCTTGCCTCGCCTGTCACGCTCAAGGCATTTTTGGAGGATGATGCGGGGCTGCGCGAGCTTGGCGGCCCGTCCTATCTGGCGCGGCTCGCGGGGGCGGCAATCTCCTCCTATGCCGCGCGCGACTATGCGCAGATGCTTTATGATCTGTCGGTGCGGCGCGAGCTGATCGGGCTGGGGCGCGACATTGCGGCCAAAGCGGCCAAGGTCGAGGTGGAGTCAGAGCCGAAAGAACAGATTATCGAGGCCGAGCAGCGGCTTTACAAGCTGGGCGAACAAGGCGTCGCTGAGCGCGGATTTCAAAGCTTTCTCAAAGCGGTAACGGAGGCGGTTAATGTTGCAAACGCCGCCTATCAACGCGACGGTGGGCTTGCGGGCATCTCTACCGGACTGATTGATCTGGATAAGAAACTGGGTGGGTTGCACCCTTCAGATTTGCTGATCCTCGCGGGCCGCCCCTCAATGGGCAAAACCTCACTCGCCACCAACATCGCCTTCAACATCGCCAAAGCCTACAAGCGCGGTCGCCTGCTCGATGGCACCGAGGGGGCTGTGGAGGGCGGGGTCGTGGGCTTTTACAGCCTGGAAATGAGCGCCGAGCAATTGGCTGCGCGGATATTGTCGGAAGCCTCCGAGGTGCCCTCCGAGCAGATCCGCCGTGGCGATATGACCGAGGTCGAATTCCGCCGCTTCGTCGAGGCGGCGAAAAGCCTGGAGGCCTGCCCGCTTTACATCGACGATACCCCGGCCCTGCCCATCAGCCAAGTCGCCGCCCGCGCCCGCCGCCTCAAACGGACCCATGGGCTGGATGTGCTGATCGTAGACTACCTCCAGCTTCTCAAAGGCTCTTCCAAGGAAAACCGGGTACAGGAGGTGTCCGAAATCACCCAAGGGCTGAAGGCCATCGCCAAGGAGCTTCATATCCCCGTGATTGCCTTGTCGCAGCTCTCGCGCCAGGTCGAAAGCCGCGAAGACAAGCGCCCCCAACTCTCGGACCTGCGCGAATCGGGTTCGATCGAGCAAGACGCCGATGTTGTAATGTTCGTTTATCGCGATGAGTATTATAAGGAACGAGAAAAGCCGGGCGACCATGAGCTTGAGAAAATGGCACAATGGCAATCGGTGATGGAAAACGTGCATGGCAAGGCCGAGGTGATCATCGGCAAACAACGCCACGGCCCCATCGGCTCCGTTGAACTCAGCTTCGAAGGCCGCTTCACCCGCTTTGGCAACCTTGTCAAAGCCTGGCAGGAAGGCAGCGATCACAGCTATTGACCGGGCAAGGAGAAGCCGCGCTCAGAGGCATCGAGCCCCTTCGCGCGGCGTTGCCACGGCCCAATGTCGGCGCATTCCCTTTCTCTTTGGGAAAAATATCCAATCGCGTTTTCCACCACAAAGCCACAAAATCGAAGGCTCCGCAGCGAAGTACAAACTAAAAGCGCTCCTTTCCATCCCTGCCCCATGCCACAATCCATGGCAATGCCGCGCTCAGGGGCTCGATGCCCCTGAGCGCGGCTCCCTCTCCGTCTTTTCGCTTGACCTGTCGCATCACTCGGTGAAAACAACAACATGGCCACTGCATCCCTCTCCATCGACCTCGACGCGATCGCCGCCAATTGGCGAGCGCTGGATCGTTTATCCGCCTCCGATTGCCAAACCGGCGCGGTGGTCAAGGCCAATGCCTACGGGCTTGGCGCAGGCCGCGTGGCACGGGCTTTGGCTCAGGCTGGCGCCCGCCGCTTTTTCGTGGCCTGTGCCGAAGAAGGGGCCGCCGTACGCCAAGCCCTTGGTGCTGGGCCGCAAATAGCGGTCTTTTCGGGCCATATGGCAGGCGATACCGATATGATCCATGATCTTGATCTGACGCCGATGCTCAACTCCATTGAACAGATCACCCGCCATCTGGAGGCCCTGCCCGGCCATTCTTTCGGCGTCCAGCTTGACACCGGAATGAACCGTCTCGGCATGGAGCCCGGCGAATGGGAGGCTGTCGCCGCCTATGTGCTTGATGCTAGGCCAGAAATGCTGATGAGCCATCTGTCTTGTGCCGATGAACCGGGGCATGAGATGAACGCAGCCCAACTGACTGAATTTCGCGCCATGACGGATGGCATCGACGTTCCCCGTTCGCTTGCGGCGACCGGCGGCATCTTGCTGGGTCCGGAATACCACTTTGACCTGACACGCCCCGGCATCGGCCTCTACGGTGGCTTACCGTTTGAAGAGGCGACACCCACCGTCGCCCTGTCGCTCCCCGTGATCCAGTTGCGCGAATTGGCGATTGGCGAAACCGTGGGCTATGGCTGCGCATGGGTGGCCGAGGCCCCCAGCCAGATCGCCACGGTCTCGGGCGGTTATGCCGATGGCTTGCTGCGCAGCCTTGGCAATCGCGCAGTGCTCTGGTCGGGGGACGTGCCCTGCCCCATCGTTGGCCGCGTCTCGATGGACCTGATCACCGTCGACGTATCGCATCTTGAACACGCACCGCGCCAGTTGGATATTCTGGGGCCGCATCAAATGGTCGATGATCTGGCCGAGGCGGGCGACACCATCGGCTATGAGATTCTGACCGCGTTGGGCGCCCGCTATGCCCGGCGCTATATTGAGGGTACGGGGCGCGACTAGGTACCAAGATCATCGCCGCAGGGCGAATTACCGCTTCATTGCAGTATGTTACAAAGGCGCAAATTGCCCATGCCGCCTATTCGCACTGCATCTGCAAAGGACTTGACCTGCACCCCGACCTTCCGCCTAATCTACCAATACCAGCCCTTGGAGCCATGCAGCCCATGCGAACCCTTTCCCCCAACCAGATAGCGCGCAATGGGGCGTGGACATAATGGCCTCGGGTCAGGCGGTCGCGCTCTGGTTCATCGGCTCAGGCATTGCCTGCGTTTTGCTTTTGGCCTGGGCTGCGGTCGTGGGGCTTGGGGCCGGACGCCACCGGGCATTGGCCCTGACACTACTGGTGCTCACCGGGGGCCTGGCGGTCCTGCCTAATGGGCTTGGCCGTTTGCGCGGCAGCTATGCTTTCCCCTTTTCTCAAACCCTGTTCATCGGGGCAACGCTTTGCCTGTTATCGGCTTTGATCGTGCTTTGGCGCATGCGGCGTGATCCAAGTATCCGCCGCAGCGCCGATTTTGGAATCGCGGCATGTCTGAACCTTTGGCTTGCCCTATGGGCGACCCTAACGCCGCTCGCCTACCTGTAATCACGCAGCGCGCCTCAACCCATAGAAGAGTAGCGTTTCCACATTCGAAACAATTCCTGCCCATTGGCCTCGATTGCCTGATTGTTACGCCTTTTCCAAATTTTTCCCGTTGATTTTTAATACTCTATGGCTTGGGGTAGACAATAATCACATGCGCTTGGGGGGCATTCCATGTTCAGACAGCAGGTTTCACCGCTGCATCGTCTTCAGCGCGCGCTGCAAGTGATCAGCCACATCACCATTGTCGGCGCCACCATTTGCTTGATTATCGCCACGGGCGCGGCCTTTCTGGGGCAATTGCCATGGCTCGAAATTTCGCTGCTCTGGGGCGGGCAAAATATTCCTGACGCGGGCATGTATGCGCAGATCGGGCTGACGGTCTCGCTGGTCATGCTGTGCATCTTTCTGCCAGCAAACGCCCGGATGTCGCGGCTGGAACACTCTCACCGTTCATTTCAGATTTCGATGGATGATGTGCGCCACGCCTATGAGGTGGTGCATAACGCCGATCGCCGATCGGTATTTTCCTTGTCTTCCGAGTTCGATGAGATGCGCAAACGCATGGAATATCTGCGCAAACACCCCGACCTGTCACATATGGAGCCGGAACTGCTGGAACTCGCCGCACAAATGAGCCGCGAATCCCGCGATTTGGCGCGGATCTACTCAGAAGAACGCGTCAGCCGCGCCAAGGCCTTCCTCAAGCAGCGACAAGAAGAGGTTTTGCGGATGCAAGAGCAATTGGCCTTGGCGCGCATCACCTGCGATGAAATTCGGCGCTGGTTGCTGGATGTCGAGGCGGGAGAGCGCGAAAACACCAAAGGCCTCCGCGCACTGGAAAATGACCTGCGCGCCATTTTGCCAGCCCTCGGCTATGATGTGGATGACATGCGTGAGGCCAATATCGTGGCCTTGCCCAAACAACCGCCCCATCCAAGCCAAGGGCGGCAAGAGCGATAGCACGCCGTTGCGCGCCCCTCTGCCCCCTTTCCTCTTGCCCTTCGCGCCGCAGCGCCACAGGGTTCCGCGCAACGATATCCGGGCAAGGGCGTGATCAGGTGCGATATATTTTGATAAGCGTTAATCTGGCGTTGCTCGTCCTCTTTCCTCTGTCATGGTTTGCGCCGTTGATCCGGGCCGGGTTGCTGCCGTTTTTTGACCTGTCGGAAATCTCGGTAATCTCGGGGTTGCAGGCCTTGTGGCAAAAGGATGTGGCGCTGGCGTTGCTGGTCACAGTTTTTGCAATCTTCGCGCCCTACCTAAAAACCATCGCACTTGCGCTGATGCAGTTTCACTTGCTCAGCCCCCGCGTGGCCCCGGCGCTGCATATCTTGGGCAAGCTTGCGATGGCCGAAGTTTTCCTGATCGCGCTCTATATCATTCTGGTCCAAGGCATCGGGCTTGCGCGTGTAGAAACGGCTTGGGGGCTTTATCTCTTTACCGGCTGCGTGCTGGCCTCATTGGCGGTGTCTATCGCAGCCAACCGCAAGCCCTGACCTGAATTTCAACGCGCGCGGCCTTGTCCGGGCCTGCCCCCCTTGCGCCGGGGCACGCAGCATTGCATCAAGGGCCATGGCAAAATCATCCGCCGCCTTCACCTGTACCGCCTGCGGCGCCGCCCATAAGAAATGGGCCGGGCGCTGCGAGACTTGCGGTGCATGGAATGCGGTCATTGAAGAGGCGCCGCTTTCGGCTGGCCCCAAATCTCTTGGTGGCAAAGGCCGCGTTATTGCGTTGACCGATTTGGCCACCCAATCTGCCCCGCCGCGCCGCGCGACATGCGGGATGGACGAATTTGATCGCGTATTGGGCGGCGGGCTGGTGGAGGCTTCGGCCATTTTGGTTGGCGGAGATCCCGGCATCGGAAAATCCACGCTTATGCTGCAAGTCGCCGCAGCTTATGCCCGCAATGGCGTCAAATCCATGTATATCTCGGGCGAAGAGGCGGCGGCCCAAGTGCAGATGCGCGCCCAGCGTTTGGGCCTTACCGATGCCCCCGTAATCCTTGGCGCAGAAACCAACCTGCGCGATATTTTGACCACGCTGGATGCTGAACGCCCCGGCCTTGCCATCATCGATTCGATCCAGACCATGTGGCTCGATACGGTCGATAGCGCCCCCGGCTCTGTCTCTCAGGTCCGCTCCGCCGCGCATGAACTGGTGACGTTTGCCAAAAGGCGGGGCGTCGCGGTGGTGCTGGTTGGTCATGTTACCAAGGATGGGCAAATCGCTGGCCCCCGTATCGTCGAACATATGGTCGATACCGTGCTTTATTTCGAGGGCGAGCGGGGCCACCATTTCCGCATCCTGCGCGCCGTGAAAAACCGTTTTGGTCCTGCGGCCGAAATCGGCGTGTTCGAGATGACGGGCGACGGGCTGGCCCAGGTCACCAACCCCTCCGCGCTGTTTTTGTCGGACCGTGACAAACCGGCCCCCGGCTCGGCGGTGTTTGCCGGGATCGAGGGCACGCGCCCGGTGCTGACCGAAATTCAGGCACTCGTCTCGCCCTCCCCGCTTGGCACCCCGCGCCGCACCGTTGTGGGGCTCGATTCTGGCCGTCTCTCCACCATTCTGGCGGTGCTGGAGGCGCGTTGCGGCATCCCGTTTGCGGGGCTCGATGTCTATCTGAACGTGGCAGGCGGTATGCGTGTATCAGAGCCCGCCGCCGATCTTGCGGTGGCTGCCGCCTTGCTTTCGGCGCGCGAGGATGTTGCAATTCCGCCAGATATGGTGCTTTTCGGTGAAATCAGCCTGTCTGGGGCCTTACGTCCAGTCGCGCAGACCGAAAACCGGTTGAAAGAAGCGATGAAACTTGGTTTCTCACAGGCAATCGCGCCGTCCCGGTCCAAAATGGCTGGGGTCGATGGTATGGTGGTACGTCAAATGCCTGATTTGACGGCGTTTGTAGGCGAAATGTTCGGGGCTGGTTAAAAACCCCAAGGGAGATATGCGATGGAAGGCTTTACCCTGATTGACGGTGTGGTTGCATTTGTCATCGTGCTGTCTGCGGTGCTGGCCTATTCTCGGGGACTGGTACGCGAATCGCTCGCCATTGCCGGATGGGCAGGCGCTGCGGTTCTGGCCTATATTTTTGCATCCAAGGCGCAGCCTTTGGTCAAGGAACTGCCCGTGGTCGGCAAGTTTCTTTCCGATAGCTGCGAACTTTCCATCATCGCCGCCTTTGCTGTCGTCTTTGCCGTCGGCTTGGTTATCGCCGCGCTGTTCTCGCCGCTACTGTCTTCGCTTGTGCAGCGCTCTATCCTTGGCGGGCTTGATCAGGGGCTTGGCTTCTTGTTTGGCGTGCTGCGTGGTGTGCTTTTGGTCGCGGTGGCTTTCATCGTCTATGATCGCGCGGTGGCCGCCAACACCATCCCAATGGTGGATAACTCACGATCAGCCAAGGTCTTCGCCTCGTTCCAGGTGAATATCGACGAAACCATCCCCTCGGATGCGCCCGGCTGGATTGTAGAGCGCTATGAATCGCTGACCAACGTCTGCACAGCGCCCGCAGCGCCCACAACGGCAGCCCCAGCGCCCAGCAACTGAGTGAGGGGCACGGGCAAGTGAAGCAGATCGCACGATCATGGCGTGACACGCCGTACCAGAGATACTAGACGGGGGCATCAGATGCCCTTCGGATTCGGAGCCTGCCATGCGCCCCTTCCTCGCCCACCCGTTTGACGATGATAAGCTTCACGAAGAATGTGGTGTTTTCGGGGTTATCGGGATGGCAGATGCCTCCAGCTTCGTCGCTCTCGGCCTGCATGCCTTGCAACATCGCGGGCAAGAGGCCGGCGGAATTGTCACCTATGACCCAGAAGCAGGCTTTTGCTCGGCCCGCCGCTTTGGCTATGTGCGCGACAACTTCACCAAAGCCGATGTAATGGGTACCCTGCCCGGCACCATCGGCATCGGCCATGTGCGCTATTCCACCGCCGGTTCCAAAGGGGCCACCGCGATCCGCGATGTGCAGCCCTTCTTTGGCGAGTTTTCCATGGGCGGATCGGCCATTGCCCATAACGGCAATATCACCAATGCCACCGCATTGCGCAAAGAGTTGATTGAGCGCGGCTCGATCTTTCAATCCTCCTCAGACAGCGAATGCATCATCCACCTGATGGCGCGCTCCATGGGCCGCAACATCCCCGACCGCATGGAAGAGGCGCTGCGCAAGGTCGAAGGCGCGTTTTCCATCGTCGCCATGACCCGCACCAAATTGATGGGCGTGCGTGACGCACTCGGCGTGCGGCCGCTGGTGCTGGGCAAGCTCGGCGACGGCTGGGCGCTTTCGTCTGAGACCTGCGCGCTTGATATCATCGGCGCCGAATTCATACGCGAGATCGAACCTGGCGAAATGGTCGTGATCTCTGCGGAGAAAGGCGTGCAAAGCCACTTCCCCTTCCGCCGATTGAAGTCGCGCGGATGCATCTTTGAACATGTTTATTTCAGCCGCCCTGACAGCATCCTTGGGGGCCGCTCTGTCTATGAAACCCGCCACCAGATCGGCGTGGAACTGGCCAAGGAAAGCCCGGTCGATGCCGATCTCGTCTGCCCCGTGCCTGATAGCGGCACCCCGGCGGCCATCGGCTTCAGCCAGCAATCGGGCATCCCCTACGCGATGGGCATCATCCGCAACCAATATATGGGCCGCACGTTTATTGAACCGACCGAGCAGATCCGCAATATGGGCGTGCGCCTCAAGCTTAACGTCAACCGCGCGCTGATCAAAGGCAAACGGGTGGTTTTGGTAGATGATAGCGTGGTGCGCGGCACCACCTCGCGCAAGATAAAGGACATGATCCTTGATGCAGGCGCTGCCGAGGTTCACTTCCGCATCGCAAGCCCCCCCACCTCATGGCCTTGCTTTTACGGCGTTGATACGCCCGAACGTTCCAAGCTCCTCGCCGCCAACATGTCCGAAGAAGAGATGCGCGAATGGATCGGGGTCGACAGCCTGAAATTCGTCTCCCTCGACGGGCTCTACCGCGCCGCGGGCGAGGTTGAGGGCCGCAACAGCAAATCCCCGCAATATTGCGATGCCTGCTTCACAGGTGCCTACCCCGTCACCCCCTCGGATATGATCGAAAAGGGTTTCGAGATGAAAGCCGCCGAATAAACCGGCCCCGATCATCTATTCTAAAATATCCGCACCGGAGGCTGCAGTCTCAGCCTCCGGCATCACCGCCTAAGGACTATGCCATGACCCAGAAAATAGCCCTCATCACCGGTGCCTCGCGCGGGCTTGGCGCGGCCATGGCCGAAGAGTTGGCAGCCAAGGGCTGGCATGTGGTCGCCGTGGCCCGCACCACCGGCGGGCTGGAAGAGGTGGATGACCGCGCCAAGGCGGCGGGTGCCAGCGGTGGGCTGACGCTTGCGCCGATGGATATCACCAATAACGATGCGATGCGGCACCTCTGCCGCTCGATCTTTGATCGCTGGGGCGGGATTGACCTTTGGGTCCATAGCGCGATCCACGCGGCCCCGCTTGCCCCCGCAGGCCATATCGACGCCAAGGATTGGGATAAATCCGTCGCCATCAATCTGCGTGCCACCGGCTCGCTGATCCCTATGGTGGAGCCTTTGCTGCGCGCCCGCCCCGGTGCCACGG
>CALEMZ010000088.1 GCA_937910975.1 uncultured Pseudorhodobacter sp.
CCGCACCCCGATCTCAGCCAAGCTTGTGGCCAATATGATGGTCGAGGCCGGCATTGAACGAATTCTGACGATGGACCTGCACGCAGCCCAAATTCAGGGCTTTTTCGATATTCCGGTGGATAACCTTTATGCCTCACCGATCTTCGCACTCGATATCATGGCCCAATTCAAAGGCTCTATGTCTGATATGATGGTCGTCTCCCCAGATGTTGGCGGCGTGGCCCGCGCGCGGGAATTGGCCAAACGCATTGGCGCGCCTCTGTCCATCGTTGATAAGCGCCGCGAGAAAGCGGGCGAAATCGCTGAAATGACCGTGATCGGAGATGTTTCAGGCAAGAAATGTATCATCGTGGACGATATCTGCGATACGGCCGGCACGCTATGCAAAGCGGCAGAAGTGCTGATCGAGAACGGCGCGACCGAAGTTCACGCCTATATCACCCACGGTGTGCTGTCTGGCCCCGCGGTTGAGCGAGTGACCAAATCGGTGATGAAATCACTTGTCATCACTGACAGCATCGAGGCTTCGGATACGGTGAAAAACTGCCCCAATATCCGTATCGTGCCCACCGCGCCTTTGTTTGCACAAGCGATCCTGAATATCTGGAACGGCACCTCCGTTTCATCCCTGTTTGAGACGGAAACACTCAGCCCCATTTACGAAGGCATGTATCGCGGCTAAACGCGCAGCATAAGGTTAGGGGCCTTAACGCGCTTCGGGTAAATGTTGATCTGTCCTGTTTCAACGCAAGCCCGAAACGCCTTAATACAGATCCCAGTCATCCTCATCCTTGAGTTGACCAATAGCCAGCCAATCGGCCCGAATGCGCGCCACCCGCGTGTCGCCCCATGTCTTGAACACAAGGTGAAATCCTTCGCTGGTGATCTCTTCGCTGGAAATATCCGCGCGGGAGTTGGTCTTTTGATCCATGTCCCACATCGACATCGACACCATGACCACAGGCACGCTCGCAAATTTCTCCTGAAACGTCACGATATGCCGACTCTCGCGCGCGCCATGCCCCGTCCACATCACGCCGTCATCAGCAAAATCCGAAAACAGCACACGAGAGCCTTGCTGGATGCCCATCGTGTGTGAAGTAAATCGTCTCATTGCCAATAATCCTGTTTCAACATGGTCTATGTCGCCTCGAATCAAGCGGGGACTAAAAACTGCCTAATCCCATTCCGATGCCTGATGCTTGCAATAGAAGCAACGAACCTAGGTGGATAGCGCCAAAAAACGGCAATATTAGGAACACCTGCCAGAAACAACAAAGGCCCCGAAGGTTATCGGGGCCTTTGTTTATGCACATAAAGCGGCCTTAGAGCATCCGGAAATCTGCACCGCAGATAATCAGGGTTTTTCTTTAATGCGCTTCATGGTGGCGCAGAACCATCATGTCTTGCACCAGTTTCTCAGCAGCATCCTTGTCTTCGGGCAGCGCCATGTCGGCCAGCGAGCGGGCTTGATCAATCATCTGGTCGAGCATCGTGCCAGACAGATCATCCACCGCAACGGCCTGCTCCGCCAGAACCGAAACGCCTGCCGCAGTAATTTCGGCAAAACCGCCGGTCACAGCGAAAGCCAAGGTCTTGTCAGCGCCAATCGCTTTTAAAATACCCGGACGCAGCGTGGTGATGGTGGGGGCATGCCCCTCCATCGCCGTCATATCGCCATCAGCGCCCGGAATCTGCACCTCAACCGCCTGAAAGGAGGCTAGCCGCTTTTCCGGTGACACCAGGTCAAATTGCAAAGTCGCGGCCATGTTGCCCCCTTATGCCGCTGCCGCAGCGAGACGCTGGGCTTTGGCGATCACGTCATCGATGTCGCCAACCATATAGAAGGCAGCTTCCGGCAGGTGGTCATATTCACCAGCAACCACAGCTTTGAACGAAGCGATGGTCTTTTCCAGCGACACCTGAACGCCGTCGGACCCGGTGAACACCTTCGCCACGTCGAATGGCTGGCTCAGGAAACGCTCGATCTTGCGCGCACGGGCCACGGCCACTTTGTCGTCTTCCGACAATTCGTCCATGCCCAAAATCGCGATGATATCTTGCAGCGACTTGTAGCGCTGAAGGATCCGCTGAACGCTTGTTGCCACACCGTAATGCTCTTCGCCGATGATCAGCGGGTCGAGCAGGCGCGAGGTGGAACCCAGCGGGTCCACAGCCGGGTAAATCCCTTTTTCCGAGATCGAGCGGTCCAGAACGGTGGTTGCGTCAAGGTGCGCAAACGAGGTTGCTGGTGCCGGGTCGGTAAGGTCATCGGCGGGAACGTACACGGCCTGCACCGAGGTGATGGAGCCCGATTTGGTCGAGGTGATGCGCTCTTGCATAGCGCCCATGTCGGTTGCCAGCGTCGGCTGATAACCCACAGCGGACGGGATACGGCCCAGCAACGCCGACACTTCCGAACCCGCTTGGGTAAAGCGGAAGATATTGTCCACAAAGAACAAAACGTCCGATCCGGTTTCATCGCGGAACTGTTCGGCCAGGGTCAGACCCGACAGAGCAACCCGCATACGCGCACCCGGAGGTTCGTTCATCTGGCCGTAAACCAGTGCAATTTTCGACTTCTCAGGCTCATCGAGGTTGATAACACCGGATTCGATCATCTCGTGGTAAAGGTCGTTGCCCTCACGGGTCCGCTCACCCACACCAGCGAACACGGACACGCCCGAGTGCACTTTTGCGATGTTGTTGATCAATTCCATGATCAAAACGGTCTTGCCCACGCCCGCACCGCCGAACAGACCAATTTTGCCACCCTTGGTATAGGGGGCCAGCAGGTCGATAACCTTGATCCCGGTCACGAGAATTTCGGTTTCGGTGGACTGATCGGCAAAGCTCGGTGCTTCGCCATGGATCGAACGGGTCGATTTCGTCGAAACCGGGCCTCTTTCGTCAATCGGGTCGCCGGTCACGTTCATGATGCGGCCCAGCGTGGCCATGCCAACCGGAACCGAGATCGGCGCGCCGGTGTCAGACACCGCTTCGCCACGAACCAGACCTTCGGTCGCATCCATCGCAATGGTCCGCACGGTGCTTTCGCCAAGGTGCTGCGCCACTTCGAGGATCAGCTTCTTGCCATTGTTGGTTGTCTCAAGTGCGTTCAGAATGGCCGGAAGGTCACCCTCGAACTGCACGTCCACGACAGCGCCGATCACCTGTGTGATCTTGCCAGCTGCTTTTGGTGCTTTCGCCATATCAAGTCTCCGTTAAGCGGGTCAGAGCGCCTCAGCGCCCGAGATGATTTCGATAAGTTCATTGGTGATCGCAGCCTGACGCGAACGGTTGTAGATCGTCGTCAGCTTGTCGATCATTTCGCCAGCATTGCGCGTGGCGTTGTCCATCGCACTCATCCGGGCACCCTGTTCCGAGGCCCCGTTTTCAAGCAAAGCGGTGAAGACTTGCGTCGCCACACCGCGCGGCAAAAGATCGACGAGAACGCCTTCTTCCGACGGCTCGTAATCGTACAATGCAACCGCATCGCCAGCGTCAGCCTCGAATTTCGCGGGGATAACCTGCTGTGCAGTCGGGATCTGGCTGATCACGGATTGGAAGCGGTTGAAGAACAGCGTCGCCACGTCAAACTCGCCCGCATCAAAGCGCGCCAGAATATCCTTGGAAATCGTCTGCGCATGGACATAGCCCACCCGCTTCACATCCGACAGGTCAACGTGACCAACGAAATGCGCCGACAGATCGCGCTTCAACTGCTCACGGCCCTTCTTGCCAACGGTCAAAATCTTGACCGTCTTGCCCTGCGCCAACAGCTCGTTCGCCTTGACGCGCGCAAGGCGCACGATGGTCGAGTTGAAACCGCCGCACAGCCCGCGTTCCGCCGTCATGACAACCAGCAAATGCACCTTATCCGCGCCCGTCCCGGCCAAAAGCCGGGGCGCGCTGGCCGAGGTACCGACAGAGGCCGAAAGCCCCGCCATCACTGCATTCATGCGTTCGGCATAGGGCCGCCCGGCTTCCGCAGCTTCTTGTGCACGGCGAAGCTTCGCCGCGGCGACCATCTGCATGGCCTTCGTGATCTTCCGCGTGTTTTTAACGCTTTGGATCCGGTTTTTTAGGTCCTTAAGGCTCGGCATTTACCTACCTCTCAGGCGAAATCTTTTGCGTATGCGTTCAGCGCGGCCTTGATCTTGTCTTCAAGTTCGCCCTTCACCTTGCGATCATTGTCGGTGATATCGGCCAACAGATCGGCATGGTTCGTCCGCAAATGCTTGAGTAGACCCGCCTCGTAACGGCTCACATCCTTTACAGCCACTTTATCAAGGTAGCCCTTGGTGCCTGCAAAGATCACGCAAACGATTTCCGCATTGGTGAGCGGCGCGTATTGCGGCTGCTTCATCAACTCGGTCAGGCGCGCGCCACGGTTCAACAGTGCCTGGGTCGAAGCGTCAAGATCGGAACCAAACTGCGCAAAGGCCGCCATTTCGCGGTACTGCGCCAGTTCCAGCTTCACTGGGCCGGCAACTGATTTCATCGCATCAGTCTGCGCCGACGAACCAACGCGCGACACCGACAGGCCGGTGTTCACGGCCGGGCGGATGCCCTGATAGAAAAGTTCGGTTTCAAGGAAGATCTGGCCATCGGTGATCGAAATCACGTTGGTCGGAATAAACGCCGAAACGTCGCCGCCCTGGGTCTCAATGATCGGAAGTGCTGTCAGCGAGCCCGAACCATGATCGGCGTTCAGCTTGGCCGAACGCTCCAACAGGCGCGAGTGCAGATAGAAAACGTCGCCCGGATAGGCTTCGCGGCCCGGCGGGCGGCGCAGCAACAGCGACATCTGACGATAAGACACAGCCTGCTTGGACAGATCATCATAGATGATCAGCGCATGGCGGCCATTGTCGCGGAAATGTTCAGCGATGGACGTCGCGGCATAGGGTGCCAGAAACTGCATCGGTGCCGGGTCGGAAGCGGTCGCGGCCACAACGATGGTATAGGCGATCGCGCCGGATTCTTCGAGCTTTTTCACCAACTGCGCCACGGTCGAACGCTTTTGCCCGATCGCCACATAGATGCAGTACAGCTTCTTGCCTTCGTCGTCGCCCGCAGCCTTGTTATAGGATGCCTGGTTCAGAATGGTGTCGAGCGCAATCGCGGTCTTGCCAGTCTGACGGTCGCCAATGATCAATTCGCGCTGGCCACGGCCAATCGGGATCATCGCATCCACCGACTTCAGGCCGGTTGCCATCGGCTCATGCACCGATTGGCGCGGAATGATGCCGGGGGCTTTTACGTCTGCAACGGAGCGCTTCTTGGTCTTGAGCGGGCCCTTGCCGTCAATCGGATTGCCAAGGCCGTCCACGACGCGGCCCAAAAGCTCGTCGCCAACCGGAACGTCCACGATGGACTTGGTGCGCTTGACCGTGTCGCCTTCTTTGATCGAGCGGTCGTCGCCGAAGATAACGATACCGACGTTATCAACTTCGAGGTTCAACGCCATGCCGCGAATTCCGCCAGGGAACTCGACCATCTCACCGGCCTGAACCTTGTCCAGCCCATGTACGCGGGCGATACCATCCCCGACACTCAGAACCCGGCCGACTTCGGCTACTTCGGCGTCTTGGCCGAAGTTTTTGATCTGGTCCTTGAGGATCGCAGAAATTTCAGCTGCTTGGATACCCATTTATCCGACCTCTTTCATTGCATTCTGGAGTGCCGCGAGCTTGGCCTTGATCGATGTATCGATCATGGTCGAGCCCAGCTTGACGACAAGACCGCCGATGAGGGATTCATCGACAGCGGTTTTCAGTTTCACGTCTTTACCGACACGCGCTTTCAGCGTCGCGGCGAGTTCTTTGGCCTGTGCGGCGCTCAGCTTGACGGCAGAGGTCACCTCGGCGGTCACCTCGCCCTTTTCCGCGCTGATCATCTCTTGCACAGTTCTGGTCAGATGCGGCAGCACGAACAGACGGCGCTTGGAGGCCATCAATGCCAATGTGTTGGCGCTCAGGGCCGAAAGCCCCATTTTCACGGCGATTGCGGCAACGGCCTTGGCCTGATCTTCGCGGCTGTAAACCGGCGAGGAAATCAAGGCTTTCAGGTCGGCAGAGCTGTTCAAAGCCGCGTCCAGGGCGTCAATGTCGCCCTCCAGAGCTTTGAGGCCTTTGCTTTCCTTCGCCAGCTCAAACAGAGCAGTGGCGTAGCGTGCAGCAATGCCGGAGGAGATCGAAGCTGATTCTGACACGTCATCCCTTCCGAAATTAGACCCCTGTATCGCGGCGTGCGGCACAAGGGCATCCTGTGGCGCATACGAGGTGCATGCGTCTGAATTTTGGGGCGGTGTAGCAGAGCCGCATTTCTGCCGCAACCGACAAGAAGCGGTAAATTTACAGTGAACAGCGCCAACATGTCGCATCTGCCTTGCCACGGCGGCACGCGCTTCTTGATCTAACTGTAATTTTTATTGTAAATCATATGCTTGCCTGCAAGGCCTACGCAAATCCCTCTGACCAAAGGCCAAAGGCCTGCTTTGCGAATTTCTGACCGTCTCAAGTCGAATCACGGCTAAGTTTCAGCGTGCCTGCGAGGGCAGCAGGTTTGACGCGCAAATTACGTTTGGCAAATGATTCCGGCTTCGCGCAAGGCCCCCCCCCCCTACGGCCTTGCAATCCTACCCGGGGCGAGCAGGCACATATCCAGAAGACTAAACCCGCGGTGGAACACCATGTCCGCGCAACGCAGGTTCCGGCGCGCCTTGGCCCAAGCCCTCCAGCACCCGCAAAGGACGGCGCACCACGTCAACCAAACCTCCGCGCGTCGGCGCACGCACTTGCTTGGACACTTCCACGATCAACACGCCGCCCGACAAGAAGGGCGCGAACCGCTGGCCGTTACGTTCAAAAAACTCTGCCGTGCGCAACCAGAACGGATGCCCTGAAGGCGGGGCATAAAGTGCCGAATGGCTGCGCTCTACCGTGAAATCGATGTGCTTCAACTGTGCCTCCAGCTGCCCCATTGAATAGGGCCGCCCAAAGCCAAACGGCGTGCCATCGCGCCGCGCCCAAAGCCCTGACCGTGACGGCACGATGAACAAAGCCCGCCCGCCCGGCCCCAAAACCCGGCTCGCCTCATCCAGCACTGCCGAAGGCTGCTCGGATGTCTCCAACCCATGCAAAAGGATCAGCCGGTCCACGCTCCCCGTGGCCAACGGCCATTGTGTCTCCTCCACCAGCACCGACACATTCGCCATTCCCTCAGGCCAGGCCATCACCCCTTGTGGCGCGGGCATCAAGGCAATCACCCGCCGCGCGGTGCTTAGATAAGGCCGCAGCAAAGGCGCGGCAAAGCCAAACCCAGCCACTGTCTGCCCCGAAGCCTCGGGCCACATCCGCACCACCGCATCACGGATCGCCCGCTGCGCCACCCGGCCCAACTTGGTTCGATAATAGAAATTGCGTAGGTCGAGCACATCAAGATGCATTGCAGCCGGGCCTTTTTCGCGCGAAGTTAAGATGACAATACCGAAAGAAAGGCAAAAGGCCATGGCACTTGACCTCGTAATTCTCCCCTGCTTGTCAGATAATTACACCTATCTGATTCACAATACGGCTACGGGGGCTACCGCAGTTGTCGATGTGCCTGATGCAGCCCCCATTCTGGACGCGCTCAAAACGCGTGGCTGGCAGTTGACGGATGTGTTGCTGACCCACCACCACTGGGACCATATCGACGGGTTGCCCGCGCTGCTGGAGGGCCTGCCCACTCGCCCCGCCATTTGGGGGGCTGCTGCCGATGCCCACCGGCTGCCTCCGCTCGACCACGCGCTAACCGAAGGCGATACGCCCGAAATCTGCGGCGAGCGCGTGCAGATTATCGACATGTCCGGCCATACTGTGGGCCATATCGCCTTTCACTTCCCCGCCTCCCATTTCCTCTTTTCTGGTGACAGCCTGATGGTCATGGGCTGTGGCCGCCTGTTTGAAGGCACGCCCGCGCAAATGTGGGCCAGTCTGTGCAAAACCGATGCCCTGCCCGGTAAAACTCTGTTGTTTTCCGGCCATGAATACACCGCCAGCAATATCCGTTTTGCTTTATCCCTTGAACCTGACAATCCACAGCTTATCTTTGAGGAACAGCGGGTAAAGGATCTCCTCTCCGAAGGGTGTCCGTCAATCCCGACCACTCTGGCGCGTGAACGCAAAACCAACCCGTTCCTCCGCGCCCCTGACCCCGATATGAAGGCCGCGCTTGGGATGCCCAGTGCCGCTAGTGTCGATGTTTTTACTGAAATCCGGGCCCGAAAAGATAAATTCTAATCGCGCACCCACACATCTCATCACTTTTTTCCGCATCCGCGACCGAAACCTCAAATATTCGGAAAAAAGACTTGAAGCTGCCGAAATAAAACCGAACCTTAAGGGTATGAGGCCATGGTCGACGGGGCAAATGCCCAACCGATCAGCAGAACACGAGGAGCACAGAACCGTGCCATCATTTTCAACGACGCTAGAACAGGCAATCCACGGTGCATTGGCTTTGGCCAACGCGCGACGCCACGAACTTGCCACGCTGGAACATTTGCTTCTGGCCTTGATCGATGAACCCGATGCCTCCCGCGTGATGAAGGCCTGCTCGGTTGATCTGGTCATATTGCGCAAAACGCTGGTCAGTTTCATCGATGATGATCTGTCCACTTTGGTGACCGATGTCGAAGGGTCTGAAGCCGTACCAACCGCCGCTTTCCAGCGTGTGATCCAGCGCGCCGCGATCCATGTCCAATCCTCGGGTCGCAATGAGGTGACGGGGGCCAATGTGCTTGTCGCCATCTTTGCCGAACGTGAATCCAACGCCGCCTATTTCTTGCAAGAGCAAGATATGACCCGCTATGACGCGGTGAATTTCATTGCACACGGTGTCGCCAAAGACCCCGCCTTTGGCGAGCCGCGCCCCATCACCGGGGCCGAAGAACATATGGAAACCCCCAAGGGCGAAGCCGGAGAGGCCAAGGAATCCGCGCTCTCCAAATATTGCGTGGACCTGAACGTCAAAGCCATCAAAGGCGATGTCGATCCGCTGATCGGGCGTGAGGCCGAGGTGGAGCGTTGCATTCAGGTGCTCTGCCGTCGGCGCAAGAACAACCCGCTTCTGGTCGGTGATCCCGGTGTTGGCAAAACTGCCATTGCTGAAGGCTTGGCGTGGAAAATCGTCAAGGGAGAGACCCCTGAAATCTTGGCCAAAGCCACGATTTACAGCCTCGATATGGGCGCATTGCTCGCAGGCACCCGCTATCGCGGCGATTTTGAAGAACGTCTGAAGGCCGTTATCAAAGAGACGGAAGATCACCCTGATGCGATCCTTTTCATTGACGAAATTCACACCATCGTCGGTGCCGGCGCCACCTCGGGCGGCGCTATGGATGCCTCCAACCTGCTAAAACCTGCGTTGCAGGGCGGCAAGCTGCGCACCATGGGTTCCACCACCTACAAAGAGTTCCGCCAGCACTTCGAGAAGGACCGCGCGCTCTCGCGTCGCTTCCAGAAAATTGATGTGAACGAGCCTTCGGTGCCCGATGCGATCAAGATTCTCATGGGCCTCAAGCCCCATTTCGAGGAACATCACGACCTGCGCTATACCGCAGAGGCGATCAAATCGGCGGTGGAACTCGCCGCGCGTTACATCAATGACCGCAAGCTGCCCGATAGCGCCATCGACGTGATCGACGAGGCCGGGGCCGCCCAGCATCTGCTCGCCGAGGGCAAGCGTCGCAAGACACTTGGCGTCAAGGAAATCGAAGCCGTGGTCGCAAAAATCGCCCGCATTCCCGCGCGGAACGTGTCCAAAGACGATTCCGAAGTGCTGCGCGATCTGGAAAAATCACTCAAGCGCGTAGTGTTCGGCCAGGACAAGGCCATTGAGGCGCTGGCTTCGGCCATCAAACTAGCGCGCGCGGGCCTGCGCGAGCCGGAAAAGCCCATTGGCAACTACCTCTTTGCGGGGCCGACCGGCGTCGGCAAAACCGAAGTCGCCAAGCAGCTTGCCAACACTCTGGGCGTGGAGCTTCTGCGGTTTGATATGTCGGAATACATGGAAAAACACGCCGTCTCCCGCCTGATCGGTGCCCCCCCCGGCTATGTCGGCTTTGATCAGGGCGGCATGCTTACGGATGGCGTCGACCAGCACCCGCATTGCGTGCTGCTGCTCGACGAAATGGAAAAGGCGCATCCGGATGTCTATAACATCCTGCTGCAAGTCATGGATCACGGCAAGCTGACCGACCATAATGGCCGCTCCATCGATTTCCGCAATGTCATCCTAATCATGACATCCAACGCGGGTGCCTCGGAAATGGCGAAATCCGCCATCGGTTTTGGCCGCGATCGGCGCGAGGGCGAAGATACCGCCGCGATCGAACGCACCTTCACCCCCGAATTCCGCAACCGTCTCGACGCGGTGATCTCCTTCGCCCCTCTGGGCCGTGAGATTATCCGCCAAGTGGTAGAGAAATTCGTGCTGCAACTCGAAGCCCAGTTGATGGATCGCAACGTCCATATTGAACTGTCGCAAGAGGCCGGAGATTGGTTGGGCGAAAAGGGTTATGATGACAAAATGGGCGCGCGCCCCCTTGGCCGTGTGATCCAAGAATACATCAAAAAGCCACTGGCCGAGGAGCTTCTCTTTGGCAAACTGATGAAAGGCGGCGTGGTCAAGGTCGGCATGA
>CALEMZ010000089.1 GCA_937910975.1 uncultured Pseudorhodobacter sp.
GTTTGATGGGTTCAGCGCAAAGGATGCGCCGGGCGTTTAGGGTTTGAGTGTTTAGGCAAATCTCCTGCCCGCCACGACGTGAGGTTACAGCCGGGGCATGGGTGGACTGAAGGCGGCCCGCATCGCCCCATCCCTTTGCCGAAGTTGGTGCATCACAGCATGGCTGGACCATGGCGTAAACCGCGCGTATAACCCGGCCTATGCAGCAGATATACGCGATTATTGCACGAATTAGCGGCCCGGTGATCTGAGCTTTCAGACGCCGGGATGCTTCGTGTTACCGCCACGCCCTGCGCGGCCCGATTTTCGCCTGCCCCTCACTTTCCCCGATCCGTAAGGAACCGCAACCAATGTGCGCCGATACGCCCGACTATAAAGACAGTGTCTTTCTGCCCGAAACCGATTTCCCGATGCGCGCAGGCCTGCCCGCGCGGGAGCCGGAGTGGCTTGCCCATTGGGAAACGATCGGCATTTATGACAGGTTGCGCGAAAAGGCCGCCACACAAGTTGGGGGGCGCAAGCCCTTCACGCTGCATGATGGTCCTCCCTATGCCAATGGCAACCTGCATATTGGCCATGCGCTGAACAAAACCATCAAGGATATGATCGTGCGCAGCCATCAGATGATGGGCTTTGATGCGCGCTATGTGCCGGGCTGGGATTGCCACGGCTTGCCGATCGAGTGGAAGATCGAAGAGCAATATCGCAAGAAGGGTTTGGACAAGGACGCTGTGGATATTGTCGACTTCCGTCAGGAATGCCGCAAATTTGCCGAAGGCTGGGTCGATATCCAGCGCGACGAGTTCAAGCGCCTTGGCATCACCGGCAATTGGGCTGACCCGTATCTGACGATGGATTACCACGCCGAGGCGGTGATCGCGGGCGAGTTCATGAAATTCCTGATGAATGGCTCGCTTTATCAAGGCTCCAAGCCCGTGATGTGGTCGCCGGTGGAGAAAACCGCTTTGGCCGAGGCGGAGGTGGAATATCACGACCACACCAGCCACACGATCTGGGTGCGCTTCCCGATTGTTGCGGGGGCAAGTAAGGCGCTTGAGGGGGCCAAGGTCGTAATCTGGACCACAACGCCTTGGACCATCCCGCAAAACCGCGCGGTGTGTTTTGGGCCGAGCATTGCTTACGGGCTTTATGAGGTGACGGGCGCGCCAGAGAACTCTCAGGCCAAGGTCGGTGAAAAGATCATTTTGGCCGATGCTTTGGCTGCTGCGGTCTTTACCGCGGCCAAGCTTGAAGATGGCATGACCACCCGCCTGTCGGATGTTCCGGCGGATGAACTGGCCGCATTGACCCTCGCCCACCCCTTCCGCGGCGTCGAAGGTGCCGCTGGTGAGTGGGATTTCGATGTTCCCATGCTGCCCGGCGATCACGTTACCGATGAGGCGGGTACAGGCTTTGTCCATACTGCCCCCAGCCACGGCGATGACGACTATAAGATAGGCCTGACACATGGCCTGCCGATGACCTATAACGTCGAGCCTGACGGCAGCTACCGCAAAGATCTGCCTATCTTTGGCGGCCATGTCATCATCACGCCCGAGGGCAAGGAAGGCAGCGCCAATGTCGAGGTCATCAAGCAACTGGCCTATGCCGGTGGCTTGCTTGCCAAGGGCAAGGTAAAACATTCCTACCCACATTCCTGGCGCTCCAAAGCGCCCGTCATCTACCGCAATACGCCGCAATGGTTCGTTGCGATCGACAAAAAGCTGGACGATGGCATGGGCGAGATGGGCGATACCATCCGCACCCGCGCCCTGAATTCCATCGACAAGCTGGTGAAATGGACGCCGCAAACCGGGCGTAACCGGCTTTATTCGATGATTGAGGCGCGGCCCGATTGGGTGCTGTCACGCCAACGCGCCTGGGGCGTGCCCCTGACCTGTTTCGTGAAAACCGGCGCGAAACCGACCGATGCGGACTTCTTGCTATGTGACCCGGAAGTAAACAAACGCGTGGTTGCCGCGTTTGAGGCCGAGGGCGCCGATGTTTGGTATGTGCAGGGCTTCAAAGAGAAAATCCTTGCTGGCCTGCATGACCCGGATGCCTATAGCCAGATTTTTGATGTTCTGGACGTGTGGTTTGATAGCGGCTCCACCCATGCTTTCGTGCTGCGTGACCGCCCCGATGGCACAGCGGATGGCATCGCGGATGTCTATATGGAAGGCACCGACCAGCATCGTGGCTGGTTCCATTCCTCGCTGTTGCAAGCCTGCGGCACGATGGGCCGCGCGCCTTACCGCAACGTTGTGACCCATGGTTTCACGCTGGATGAAAAGGGCATGAAAATGTCCAAATCCATAGGCAACACGGTGGTTCCGCAAGCAATCATCAAGGAATATGGCGCGGATGTTTTGCGTCTTTGGGTGGCGCAAACCGATTACACCGTCGATCAGCGCATCGGCAAAGAGATCCTCAAAGGTACATCCGACAGCTACCGCCGCTTGCGCAACACCATGCGCTTCATGCTGGGCAACCTCGCGGGCTTCTCGGATGCGGAGCGCGTGGATGTAAAGGATATGCCGGAGCTGGAGCAATGGGTGCTGCACCGGCTTGCCGAACTGGATATCGAAGTGCGCAAAGGCTATGCCGCGTTTGATTTCCAAGGCGTGTTCCAAAAGCTGTTCACCTTTGCCACGACTGACCTTTCTGCGGTGTTTTTCGATGTGCGCAAAGACGCGCTTTACTGTGATCCTGCAGACAGCCTGCGCCGCCGCGCCGCCCGCACCGTGCTGGACCTGCTGTTCCACCGCCTGACGACGTGGCTCGCCCCGATCCTTGTCTTCACGATGGAAGATGTCTGGCTTTCGCGCTTCCCCGGCGAAGGTAGCTCGGTCCATTTGCAAGACATGCCGCAAACGCCTGCCGATTGGCTTAACCCCGCGCTGGCCGCAAAATGGGTTGGTATCCGTCAGGCCCGCCGCGTGGTCACCGCCGCCTTGGAAGTGCAGCGCACCGCCAAGGTGATCGGCGCAAGCCTTGAGGCCGCACCCGTGGTGCATGTCGAAGACACGGCCCTGCTGGCGGCACTGAAATCGGTGGATTTTGCCGAAATCAGCATCACTTCCTCCTTGCAACTGACCGCAGACCCCGCCCCGCCAGAGGCGTTCCGCCAGCCCGAAGTGCCGGGCCTTGGCGTGGTGTTTGAAATGGCACCAGGGGGTAAGTGCGCGCGCTGCTGGCAAATTTTGCCCGATGTCGGCACGCATAAGCACCCCTGCACCTGCGCGCGCTGCAACGCCGCACTGGGGTAAAGATCTGGGCGGGGAGCGGGTGCAAACCCGCCCCCCCACTTTCAAAAACTGACCTCCCATTTTTTCAAGGCAGATCTGAATCTATTCCTCAAAGTGACCCATGGCGTCCCGATTACGCTCGTACTGTCTTGCGAGCGGAAAAGGTGGCAGCCAAGACTCACGGCGGACAACCCAGCTTTCGTAGGTTGGCGTCAGTTGGTCCGGGGCATCCAAGCATCCAAGGTGTACTTCGATTTCATCGGTGCTGTGTGCAAAAACCGATGAGCCGCAGTGAGGGCAGAAAAACCGCCCGGCATAGTCGCGCGTTTCACCGCTAATCGTCACCGCATCCTGAGGGAAAATCGCCGAAGCGTAAAAAAGCGCACCATGATGCTTGCGGCATTCGAGGCAGTGGCAAATGCCAACTCGGTTGGGGCGTCCCTCTGCCACAATTCGAACTTTGCCGCATAAACAACCGCCTGTGAAACTGCCCATGAAGCGCCTCCTTTGAAATCACGCAGCCTGTGAGCTTTGCAAAACCCGCAACCGAAACCACAGATTAATACGTTCTGGCGCCCATGCTACACGTAACCGTTTCGCAATGGCCACAGGGGAATCGCATTTGGATTTTGACAAAGTGTTTTGAATAGATTCTTGGAG
>CALEMZ010000090.1 GCA_937910975.1 uncultured Pseudorhodobacter sp.
GCGACTTTTTGCAAAGGGTCGAAGCGGCGGGCGGAATGCTGCATGTATCGCTCGACGTGGATTTTCTGGATCCCTCAATTGCCCCCGCGGTCGGCACCACCGTTCCGGGCGGCACCACGATCCGCGAGGCCCATCTGGTGATGGAACTTTTGCACGAAAGCGGGCTTGTGACCTCGCTCGATCTGGTGGAACTGAATCCGTTCTTGGACGAGCGTGGGCGCACCGCACGGCTGATGGTCGATCTGGTCGCCTCACTGATGGGGCGCAAAGTGTTTGACCGCCCGACGCGCAGCTTTGGTTAAGGGGGGCTTGCCATGGAACCCCACTTCACGAGCGGTATGATCGCAGCGTTTCACCTGACGCGCAAAACCGGGGCGCAGCCCCCTCATGGAGCATGAAATGAAAAGCCCATCAAAGCAGGCATATGTCCCTTTTGTGAGCGTAGCCAATATGATGAAGCTGGTTCTTCATATCGGTATAGAGCACGTCATGGCCGATCTGGTGACCGAGATCGAGAATGATTTCCGCCGCTGGGGCGATTTTGACAAGACCCCGCGCGTGGCCAGCCATTCTGATGTCGGGGTGATTGAGCTGATGCCCACATCGGACGGCGAGACCTATGGTTTCAAATATGTGAACGGACATCCATCCAACATGAAGAAAGGCTTACAAACCGTTACAGCGTTTGGGCTTTTGGCAGATGTGGAGACAGGATATCCGATCCTTCTTTCGGAAATGACCATCCTGACCGCGCTGCGCACCGCAGCAACAAGTGCGATGGCCGCAAAATGGTTGGCGCCCAAAGGGGCGAAGGTCATGGCGCTGATCGGCAATGGTGCGCAGGCGGAGTTTCAGGCGCTGGCCTTTAAGGCTATTTGCGGGATTGAGGAGATACGGCTTTACGATGTTGATCCCGCCGCCACGAAAAAATGTGTACGAAACCTAGCGGGTTACGGGATAAATCTGACGGCCTGTGCCTCGCCGGAAGAGACCATAGAGGGCGCGCAGATTATCACCACCGTGACAGCGGACAAGCAATTGGCGACGATTCTGACCGACAACATGGTCGGCGCGGGTGTGCATATTAACGGCGTGGGCGGCGACTGCCCCGGCAAGACCGAATTGCACCGGGATATCTTGCTGCGCGCATCG
>CALEMZ010000091.1 GCA_937910975.1 uncultured Pseudorhodobacter sp.
GGGCGGCATTATTCGGTGGAAAGCGACGCCCAGAAGATGAGCCGCGAAATCCCGCCCTGTCAAGCGCAGGGCGAGGCGGCGGGTGTTGCCGTTACGCTGGCGTTGAGCTCCGGTCAAGCGTTGCGAGATGTGGATCACAAAGCAATTCAAAAACAGATGCGCGCACAAGGGGCCGATCCCGGCGATGTGCCGTCCTCCAACGCGTTGCTGCGCGACAATGTAGCTGCAGAATAACAAGGGCCCAAAAATGTCAGAACAATGCACACCGCTTGGCGGTATACGGGTGATTGACTTCACTCAGGTCATGCTTGGCCCTTGCGCTACGCAAATGCTGGGTGATTTTGGGGCTGATGTAATCAAGATTGAGCGCCCCGGCACCGGGGATCTGAGCCGCAATTTCTTTGGTGAGCCCTCCGAGGAGGCGATGAACAATGCTGTGTTCGCATCGCTTAATCGCAACAAGCGGTCGGTCACGATTGATACAAAATCAGAGGAAGGGCGTCAGCAGGTGCTTGATCTGGTGCGCACGGCGGATGTGGTCACAGACAATTTCCGCGCCGGTGTCATGGACCGTCTTGGTTTTGGCTATGAAGCCCTGAGCAAGATCAATCCACGTATCATTTGTGCGTCCGGTACGGGTTATGGCCCAACTGGCCCTTACGCCCACAAGGGCGGGCAGGATGTGCTGGCGCAGGCCATGTCGGGCGTCATGGAAAAGACGCAAGATCCATCGATCCCGATGTCAATTTACCCGACTACCTTGTGCGATTATTCCGCTGGTATGCATCTGGTTCAGGGCATTCTCGCCGCTTTGTTGATGCGCGAAAAGACAGGGCGCGGTCAGCAGGTTGGGGTGTCGCTTTATGACAGTATGATTGCCATGCAGATGCAGGAGGCCGCGCAATGGTCCAAGCACAGCGAAGTGCTCAACTGGGCCGCGATGCCACTGACGGGGGTGTTTGATACAACCGATGGTGCGATTGTGGTTGTCGGTGCGTTCAAGGTCAATCCATTGCAAGACATCTGCGCTGCTTTGGAGATCGGCGACCTGTCCCCTGAGTATCCGACGCTAGATGTCCAGCGGGCAAACAAACCGTTCCTGCAACAGACATTTCGTGACCAGATACTGACCAAACCGTCAGCCCATTGGCTGGAGCGGTTGGAAGCGCAGGATCTGCTTTGTGCGCCGGTCCGTTCACTGGGCGAGGCGCTGGAAGATGAGCAGACCGAGATCAATGGCATGCTGTGGCAGATAGATCATCCGGTGCTGGGGAAAATGGCCGTGATCGGCTCTCCAGTGCATCTCAGCGAGGTGCCGATGCAAGTTCACCGCCTGCCGCCGCGACTTGGAGAACATACCGACGAGGTGCTTCAGGATTTGGCCACGCGCTTGCGTACCGAGGCTGCCGAATGAGCGTCATGTTAGACATCGAGGGCCATGTTGCCCGCGTCACGATTGACCGGCCCGATCGGATGAATGCCATCGACACGGCCGCGCACAAGCGGCTTGGCGAGATTTGGGACGAGGTTGAGGCCACGCCGGAAATCCGCTGTGTTGTGCTGACTGGCACGGGTGAGCGGGCGTTCAGCGTGGGCGCGGATTTGAAGGACGATACTGGCAAGAGTGGTGTGGAGTACTGGCAAAGCATCAGCGAGGATTTTGCGGGGATTGCCCTGCGTCGTACGTTGAAAACCCCTGTGATCGCGCGGGTCAATGGGCTGGCGTTGGGGGGTGGTCTGGAAATGGTGCTGGGCTGCGATATCGTTATTGCCGCAGAAACGGCGCGGTTCGCGCTGCCTGAAGCCAAAGTGGGTCGGATGCCACTGGATGGCGGCATGGTGTTGCTACAACGTCTGATCCCGCGCAACATCGCGGTGGGTATGATGATGACCGGACGTATGGTTTCGGCAGATGAAATGCTGCGCTATGGGCTGGTCAATGCGGTGGTGCCGCTGGCGGACCTCGATGCGGAGGTGGACGCATGGGTGGCCAACATTCTGGCTGCTGCACCGCTGTCTCTGCGCGCCATCAAGTCCCTAGCACGTGAAACGCCCGAGCTGCGGGTGCACGACGCCTTCATGCGGCAGACGCCCGAGCTGATCAACGCACTTAATTCCCAAGACGCCGATGAAGGTGTGACCGCGTTTCGCGAAAAGCGCGCGCCGGTCTGGAAGGGGCGCTAGGGCATGACCCTCATCATCACCAGTGCCTGTATCGACGTTAAGGATGGTATCTGTACAACCTCCTGCCCGGTTGACTGCATCTATGAAGGGGAGCGAATGTACTACATTCACCCAACAGAGTGCATTGAATGTGGCATGTGCGAAAGTATCTGTCCTGTGGATGCAATCCGATATGCTGACGAGGCCGGCGAAGATGAGCTTGCCTTTGTCGCCCTGAACGACGCGGCCTTTCGGGATTCAAAAGGTGAGCTGACCGAACCCGGCGGATGGAAAAAAGGCGATGCGCCGATCCCGGATCCGGTGGGATTTTCAACCCACATTCAACCCAAGAAAGAGACTGTGTAATGCAAGGAGTCATCGCAGCGGTCCCGACGCCAATTGGCGCGGACCGTTCTCCTATCAAAAATCTCTACATTGAACATTGCCGTTGGGTATTGGCCAATGGCTGCGATGGTCTTAACATTCTAGGATCAACTGGAGAGGCTAATTCCCTTGATATAGTTGCACGCCGCGAGGTGATGGGCTGGGCAACTAAGGAACTGCCAGTTGAGCGGCTGATGGTGGGCACTGGAACGCCATCTCTCCAAGAAACAATTGCTTTGACCGGTCATGCTGATGATCTGGGGTACGGCGTGGCGCTGGTTCTGCCGCCCTATTATTACAAGCCGCTGTCGAACGCGGGTTTGATAGACTGGTATATGGCACTGGATGAAGCGTTAGGATCACGAGCAATCCAAGTCTACTTTTACAACTACCCGCAGATGACTGGCCTTGGCATTCCGGTGCAGGTGATTGCTGAGCTGGCACAGCGCGCGCCCGCACGATTTACCGGAATCAAGGATTCTTCAGGGGATCTGGACTATTGCCGCGCCATTGTTGCCATCAATGCTGCCCTTCGGGTTTTTCCAAGCTCTGAAACTGCGTTGGAAACCGCGAAGATTGATGGATTTGCAGGGTGCATTTCTGCAAGCGTCAACACGACCGCTCGGCTCGCTGCGCAGATATGGGCGCAACGCGCCGTGCCGCCTGCCGACCTATGCGCTGAAATTGCGCGCCAACGCGGGGTCATTATCGGCCCAACCTTGGTTGCGAACATCAAATCATTGATCGCAGATCGGACAGGTGACCCCCGATGGCGCGCCGTCGTGTCCCCGTTTTGTGCCCTACCCGATGTGGATGGCCGCAGGCTCGCTGCAGAATTGAAGGGTTAGGCCATGGCAACCGAAGACATCTGGGCTCGCCGTTTCATGGGGTTGTGCAATCACGTGGCAGACTGGTCCGAAGATCGCGATTTTCAAGTTGGTTGTGTGATCGTTGACCCCATTGGGCACGAAGTCCGCACGATGGGATACAACGGCCTGCCGCGTGGCGTGTCAGCGGATGATGACGCCCGCTTTGACCGCGCCAGTGGTGAAAAGTTCCATTGGATAGAACATGCGGAACGCAACGCTGTTTACAACGCCGCGCGAACAGGCGTCGCTCTTGTTGGCTGCACGGCTTACGTCAACAGATTTCCGTGCGCCGACTGCGCGCGGGCGCTGACTCAATCTGGGATCACCCGGATCGTCGCGCCACCAATACCGCAGGCAGATGGCGCACT
>CALEMZ010000092.1 GCA_937910975.1 uncultured Pseudorhodobacter sp.
CAACCGATGGAGCTTCGCAACATCGCCATTATCGCGCACGTCGACCATGGCAAAACCACCCTCGTCGATGAGCTGCTGAAGCAATCCGGCACTTACCGCGACAACCAGGCTACTACCGAACGCGCGATGGACAGCAATGACATCGAGCGTGAACGTGGAATTACCATTCTCGCCAAGGCGACCTCGGTGGAATGGAACGGCATACGCGTCAACATCGTTGATACCCCCGGCCACGCCGATTTCGGCGGTGAGGTGGAGCGTATCCTGAACATGGTAGATGGCGTTGTCTTGCTGGTGGATGCTGCCGAAGGCCCGATGCCGCAAACCAAATTCGTGACCTCCAAGGCACTTGCACTTGGTCTGCGCCCGATTGTGGTGCTGAACAAAGTTGACAAAGCCGACGCCGAGCCGGACCGCGCGCTGGACGAATGTTTCGACCTTTTCGCCAACCTCGGCGCGGATGACAAGCAGCTCGATTTCCCGCATCTTTACGCGTCGGGTCGCGCTGGTTGGGCGGATACTGAGCTTGACGGGCCGCGCAAAGACCTAAACGCGCTGTTTGATCTTGTCGTCAAGCACGTTCCGGCCCCGACGCAGGTTGCCAAGGCCGATATGCCCTTCCGCATGCTTGCCACGACGCTTTCGGCTGACCCTTTTATTGGCCGAATCCTGACAGGGCGCGTCGAAGAAGGCACTCTGAAGGTTGGCGCGCAGATCAAGGCGCTGTCGCGCAACGGCGAGCGGATTGAACAGTTCCGCGTCACCAAGATCCTCGCGTTCCGTGGCCTTGGCCAGCAACCGATCGAAGAGGCCATCGCGGGTGATATCGTCACCATCGCGGGCATGACCAAAGCAACCGTGGCCGATACGCTTTGCGACCTCAGCGTTGATACCGCGATTGAAGCGCAACCGATCGACCCGCCAACTATCACCGTCACCTTCGGCATCAACGACAGCCCGCTGGCTGGCAAGGATGGCTCCAAGGTGCAATCGCGCATCATCCGCAAGCGTCTGATGGATGAGGCCGAAACCAACGTCGCAATCAAAGTCGCGGACACTCCCGGCGGCGAGGCCTTCGAGGTTTCGGGCCGTGGTGAATTGCAGATGGGCGTGCTCATTGAGAACATGCGCCGGGAAGGGTTTGAGCTTTCAATCTCCCGCCCACGCGTGATCTTCAAGGATGAGGGCGGCGTGCGCATGGAGCCGATCGAGGAGGTCACCATCGACGTGGATGATGAATACTCCGGCGCGGTCATCGAAAAAATTACCGGCGAACGCAAGGGCGATCTGGTTGAGATGAAGCCCGCAGGCGTTGGCAAAACCCGCATCGTGGCCCATGTGCCTTCGCGCGGGCTGATCGGCTATCACGGCCAGTTCCTCACCGACACGCGCGGCACTGGGGTTCTGAACCGCTTGTTCCATAGCTGGGCACCGCATAAAGGCCCGATCCAAGGTCGCCGTCAGGGCGTTCTTATCTCGATGGAAAATGGCACTTCGGTATCCTACGCGCTGTGGAAGCTGGAAGATCGCGGTAAGTTCTTTATCGGCGCGCAAGAGGCTGTCTATCAAGGCATGATCCTTGGCGAGCATTCCCGCGATAACGATCTGGAGATCAACCCGCTAAAGGGCAAACAGCTTACCAACGTGCGCGCCTCCGGCACGGACGAAGCGGTGCGCCTGACAACACCGGTTCGCATGTCGCTGGAGGAATCCATCGCCTATATCGCCGATGATGAATTGGTCGAGGTGACGCCCAAAAACATCCGCCTGCGGAAACGTTACTTGGACCCCCATGAGCGTAAGCGTCAATCAAAGGCCAGCTAAATTAGAAAAGCCCGCTCAGTTGAGCGGGCTTTTTTCATTTATAATCTAACCTCTTATCGGTTAAATGACTTCATTAAGTTATGAGGCCGCGGGTGCATAAACGCCTCAAGCCGCCTTCTCCACCACCACCTCAGGCGCAAAAGGCTCCATCAAAACATCTTCCCCGTCAAAGGTGCAAAACGTCCCCGGCGGCACCAAAATCCAGTCATCCTCATCTGCCTCCAGCGGTTCGGAAACCACGGCGCGGCCTTGGTGAGATTTTGACCAGCGGTGATAAAGCGTGGGGCTTTCATGATCAGTGGCATAGCGCACTGCATACAGCCTCTCGCCATCCGAAATAGCCGCAGTCATACGAATATGGGGCGTGCGGCCATGCACACGGCTCAAAGCTTCAAATTTCGCTACAGAGCGTTCCAGCGCGCCGCGTGGATCATCTGCCAGCCCTTCGGCCAAGGCGACCAGAAACAGCGCCTCGCTATCAGTTGCCCCGCGCCGCTCGCCATAATATTCATCCGGGATCAGCATATCGCCCGCACGACGGAAATGTTCAAACCCGCCGACCTGCCCATTATGCATGAAAGACCAGCGCTTGGAGGTGAAGGGATGGCAGTTGTTGCGGCTGGTCGCCGTTCCGGTAGAGGCACGGACATGAGCCATGAACAGCCCGGATTTTACCTGCGAAATGATACTTTTGAGGTTGCTGTCCGACCAGGCGGGCGACACATCGCGAAACTGCCCTGGCTCTGGTCGCGCATCGTACCAAACCAACCCAAAGCCATCCGCATTGATCGCCGATTTGGCTTGCGTGGCCTGGTGGCTTTGATGGATCAGTGAATGATTTGGGCGGCTAACCACCTCTTCCAGAAAAATCGGATTGCCAATATAGGCGGCCCAACGGCACATGCTCTGCTCCTACCTGATCCAAATGTAGCGGTCTTTGCCGCCCTATAATGGCATCATAGCGTGAATAAAAGCTTTTCGCAGCAGGGAGTTTGCACGAAAACCAGCCCGCAGGCACGGGCTAACCCCTAGTTAAGAAAGAAAGAAATCATTTAATATCAAAGCATTAGGAAAGCTCACGTGCACGCAAGCTTCACTCCACCTCTTCCAATACCATCAGATCACGGATCGAGGCCCCCTTGGCATGGGCCAGCGCCGCTTGATACTCCGGCGAGTGGTAGCAAGCCACCCCAGCCTCAAGACTCGGGAAGCGGGCCACTACATTGCGGGGCCGGTCGTTGCCTTCAAGCTGCACATAGCGCCCGCCGCGGGCCAAAAACACGCCGCCATGTGCTGCAATAGCCGGGCCAGCAGCGGAGGCATATTTCCCGTAAGCCTCAGCATCCGTCACCTCAACATGCGCTATCCAAAGTGCTGTCGGCATCTCAATTCCCCCCAAGAATGGCTTCTACAGCCGCAATTGCGGCCTGCGCGCCGCCAATATCTACGCCGCCGGCCTGCGCCATATCCGGCCGCCCGCCGCCGCCTTTGCCCCCCAAAGCCATAGCTGCCGCCTTGACCAGATCCACCGCCGAAAGCGTGGCCGTCAGATCCTCGGTCACGCCCGCCGCAACCGCAGGTTTGGCCCCGGTGTCGGCGATCAACAGCACCGCACCCGAACCTATCCGCGCCTTCATCTCATCGATCAGCCCCGGAAGATCCTTACCCGAAACCCCGGTCAAAACCTGCGCGATAAGCTTCACGCCGCCAATCTCCTTGGCCTCCGGCCCTGCAGAGGAACCGCCCATCGCCAGCTCACGCCGCAATTGCGCGACCTCATTCTCCAGCTTGCGGCGCTCGTCCAGCAAGGCTTTCGCGCGGGTCGCAAGCTCCGCAGGCGTGGTTTTCAAGACCGAAGCGACATCGGACAGATGCCCCAACTGCTCTTTCATGTAGGCCAGCGCGCCCTCACCCGTCAGGGCCTCAATCCGCCGGACCCCGGCGGACGATGCGCTGTCACCCAGCAAAACAAACATCCCGATCTCGCCCAGACGGCCAACATGGGTGCCGCCGCACAGCTCCAGACTATAGGTCCGCCCATCTGCGCCCTTGCCCGAACCATCCAGCAGGCCCATGGAAACCACGCGCACCTCGTCACCGTATTTCTCGCCAAAGAGCGCCTGCGCGCCCAAGCCGCGCGCATCATCAGGCGACATAATCCGCGTATCCACAGCCCCGTTCTGGCGGATATAGGCGTTCACCTCAGCCTCTACCTGCGCAAGCTCCGCGAGTGAAACTGCCTGCCCGTGGCTGAAATCAAACCGCAACCGGTCCGGCGCGTTCAACGAGCCACGCTGTGCGACATGATCGCCTAGCGCGCGGCGCAGGGCCTCATGCAGCAAATGGGTGGCCGAATGGTTGGCGCGAATGGCCGCGCGGCGGGTGTGATCTACGGTCAGGACAGCGCCCTGCCCGGTTGCAATCTCGCCCTCAATGACCTCAGCGATGTGGATGAACAGGCCCTGACCCTTTTTGGTATCGGTAATGCGGGCCTTGCCCGTCGCGGTGATCAGCATGCCTTCATCGCCCACCTGCCCACCCGATTCCGCATAGAACGGCGTCTGGTTCAGGATGATCTGCACCGGCTGGCCGATAGCGGCCTTGGTCACGGCAGCCCCGGATTGTACTAGTGCCAGCACCTGCCCCTCGGCGGTTTCGGTGTCATAGCCCAGAAACTCGGTCGCGCCATGGGCCTCGGTCAGATCAAACCAGATCGCGGCATCCTTGGTTTCGCCCGTACCGGCCCAGCTTGCGCGGGCCTTGGCTTTTTGCTCGGCCATGGCCGTCTCAAACCCGCCAGTATCCACAGCGCGACCCTTTTCGCGCAGCGCATCCTGGGTCAGGTCCAGCGGAAAGCCGTAGGTATCGTAAAGCTTGAAGGCGCTTCGGCCGGAGAGGGTCGTCTGTCCGTGCTGCGAAAGCGCTGCCGCGACCTTGTCGAATTCGCGCTGACCCGAAACA
>CALEMZ010000093.1 GCA_937910975.1 uncultured Pseudorhodobacter sp.
CCAACACGATGATGGTGCATCGGGCGGATATGTTCGGGCTGTCGCAGCTTTATCAGATCCGGGGCCGGGTGGGGCGGGCCAAGACGCGGGCCTATTGTTACCTGACCACCAAACCGCGCGCGCCGCTGACGCCGCCGGCATTGAAGCGGCTGCGGTTGCTCGCCAGCCTCGACAGCCTTGGGGCCGGGTTCAACCTTGCCAGCCACGACCTTGATCTGCGCGGGGCAGGCAATTTGTTGGGCGAGGAGCAATCGGGCCACATCAAGGAAGTTGGCTATGAGCTTTACCAATCCATGCTGGAGGAAACGATTACCAAGCTTCGTTCGGGAGAGATTGGCGGTTTGTCGGAGGTGGATGACCAATGGGCGCCGAACATCAACCTTGGCGTTCCAGTATTGATTCCAGAGACTTATGTGCCGGACCTCGACCTGCGGCTGGGGCTTTATCGGCGCTTGTCACGGCTGACGCATAAGGTGGAGCTGGAGGGGTTCGCGGCCGAGCTGATTGACCGTTTCGGGCCGCTGCCGAAGGAAGTGAACACCCTGCTGCTGGTGGTGCGGATCAAGGCGATGTGCAAACGCGCCGGGATCGCGCGGCTGGATGCCGGGCCGAAGGGCGCGACGGTGCAGTTTCACAACGATAAATTTGATAATCCGGCAGGGCTGGTGGATTTTATCAAGTCCCAAGCCGGGGCGCGGGTATCAGGCAACAAGATCGTGCTGGTGCAGGACTGGAAGACCGAAGGCGAGCGGATCAAGGGATCCTTTGCGATTGCCAAGGCTTTGGCGGAGAAACTGCTGGAGGCAAAGAAATAGCGCGCCGGAATGCGGCGCGTTCGGCTTAGATCTTGCTGCGCGGAATTGTCAGCATCAATCCCAACGCCAGCATGGCCATCAAAGCGACGCCTGCGGTGATGGGTAGATAGGTGCCGTCAAAGGCCAGCCCCAGAGGCGCGGCCAAGGCCACGGCCAGCACGGTTGAGATTGCCCCGGTGACAGAGGCCGCCATGCCCGCGATATGGCCCACAGGCTCCAGCGCCATGGCGTTGAGATTACCCAGCGTCAGCCCTGCCATTGCAAAAACACCGATCAGCCAGATGACAAAAGCAGCAAAGGCCATGGTTTCGCTGAAGGCACCGATCAGAGTAAGTATTACCATGGTGCAAGACAGCACAATCTGCCCAATCAAGGTGCCGGTGATCATGCTGCGCATCCCCAGACGCCCTACAAGAATTGCATTAGCCGGGCTTGCCACACCCGCGCAAAGCGCGACAACGGCAAACCAAAGCGGGAAGCTTTCGGCGCGGCCAAACTGCTCGCCAAAGATTTGCTGGGTGGAGGATATCGTGCCAAAAAGGGCACCAAAAACGAGAGTTTGCACGGCGATGGTGGTGACGATAATGCGGTGAGACAGTACCTCTTTCAGGGCGGAAAAAAGCGGTGCCGCGCGGAAGGGGCGACGGTTTTCTAATGGCAAGGTTTCAGGTTGGCGCAGCAGAAGCCACGTCACAGAAATGACCGAAAACAGGATGAAAGCGACAAAGATGCTCCGCCAGCCATAGAGCGAAATCAACCCGCTGCCGGCCAGCGGGGCCACGGCGGGAACAAGGGTAAAGATCATCATCGCAAAGCTGACAATGCGGGCCATGTCGCGCCCCTTGTAAAGATCACGCACAAGGGCGATCGCGACCACACGCGGCCCGGCGGCCCCAAGGCCCTGCACCACGCGGGCCAGTAGCACGGTTTCCAGCGTGGGCGCAAAATAGGCGGCGACCGAGGCGCTGCAATAGAGAATGGCCCCGAAAACGATGATCCGCCGCCGCCCGAAACTGTCGGACAACGGGCCTGCGATAAAGGTGCCTATCCCCATGCCAAGCACAAAGCTGGTCAAAATCAATTGCGCGGAATTTGGGGCATCAGGCGTCAGCTCTGTCGCGATGACAGGCAGGGCGGGTAACATCGAGTCGATGGAAAAGGCGATGGTGGCAAAGAGCATCGCAATCATGGCGATGAATTCGGGTTGCCCCATGCGTTTTGCGGATTGTGTCATAGGTTTTTTTCAGGTCTGCCGCGGCAATGATGGCCTGTTTGGCCGGAAAATCTGGGTGCAACAGGAGGCTGAGCCGCCCGAGGAAGACGGGCGAGGATCAAGGGATGTTGGCCCCATCCCCGGCCGTGTTGGCCAGAGTTTCGGTCAGCTCGTCGATAATTTGTTGCCACGTGGCCACGGGCTGCGCGCCATTGAGCATATATTGCTGGGCGATCAGGAAGGCCGGGACGCCGCTCAGCCCCTTTTTGCGGGCGTCTATATCGCGGGCAAAAAGGTCATCATGGTCGGCATCGGTGGTAAGAAGCCGTGCGGTGGCGGCGGCGTCCATGCCTGCGGCACCCGCGATTTCTGCCAGCGTGGCAGCGTCGCCGATATCGCGCCCATCGCGGAAATAGGCCCGAAAGAGCGCCGAGACAACCGCGCCCTGATGCCCTTCCAGCCCCGCCCAATGGATCAGGCGGTGGGCGTTCATCGTGTTTGGCGTGCGCGTGATTGCTTCAAAATTGATCTGCAGCCCGGCGTTTTGTGCGGCCTCTGCGATGCGGGCATAAACCTCGATCGCCTGATGTTTGCCACCGAATTTGGTTTCCAGATATTCGCGCCGATCCATGCCTGTGGCGGGCATCTCGGGGTTTAGCTGAAACGGGTGCCATTCCACGCTGAAAGGGTGGTTGGGGCGGCCTTCCAAGGCGCGGTCCAGCAGGGATTTGCCAATATAGCACCAAGGGCAGATCGGATCGGAAAAGATATCAAGGCGTAGCATGGGATGATCCGAGTTTGGGGCGCGTTGCGTGGCTTTATGGCTTCGCTACATCATTGTGCGGGCGATGGCGAGGGATTGGCGATTATTTGACGCAAGCGCCTGCGGTTCAGCTTGCCATTGGCATTGCGTGGCAGTTGCGCCTGATGGTGATAGGCGCGGGGCTGTTTGTAGCGTGCGAGGGCTTGGGCTGCGAAGGCCTGCAGCGTTGCCTCATCAAGCGGAGCGGCGGCGGCATAGACGCAGGCGATGATGGTGGTGCCGGGTTTCACCTCCACCTCAATCGCGGCGCAATCGGTGATGCCGGGGAAGGCGGCAAGGGCGGCCTCCACCTCCAGAGGGGAGACGCGGTAGCCGCCTGCGTTCATCATATCATCGCGACGGCCCAGATAGGTGATCGCGCCATCTTGCG
>CALEMZ010000094.1 GCA_937910975.1 uncultured Pseudorhodobacter sp.
TCGGCAACATGACGCGCCACACAATGGCAAACTCAGACATCCCATCCATACGCGCGGCGTCAATCAGGTCATCTGGGACTGTCATAAAGAACTGCCGCATCAGGAAAATGCCAAAGACTGAGATCGTCCAGGGCACAACAAGGGCGGCATAGGTGTTGGTCAGCCCCAGCTTGGCCAGCATGATATAGAGCGGCAAGGCAATGGCGTGAACTGGGATCAGCAGGCAGAAAAGGACCAAGCCAAAGACCGCCTCGCGACCCCAGAATTTCAGCTTGGCCAAGGCATAGGCGGCAGGCAGTGCCACTGCGACCTGGATCAAGAAGATCGAAACTGTTACGATGACGCCGTTCGTGAGATAGCGCAGTAAAGGAGCTTCGGTAAAGGCCTTGGAATAGTTGAATGCGACCGGTCGCATGGAACACGCGGCCTCTGCCTCAGCGATAATGACGGCGCGGATGTCATTGTCCGACAGCCCTGGATATTGCGGTGCTATGGCCGCGATCTCATCCCGGTTGGGGTCGCGCAGCGCTACGCAGCGCTCATCCACCATCAGTTCTTGGCGCCCAAAGAAGCCCCCTTCACCACGGGCAATCTCGCCCGGGCTTTTGAAGGAGTAGCTGAGCATCATATAGAAAGGTGCCAGCACGATGATCGCGCCAAGGATCAGCACCAAATGTTTCCACCAGTCGCGTGTCATCAGTAATGCACCTTGCGTTCGACCAGCCAGCGCTGGATCAGGGTTAAGACCATCACGAACATCAAAAACAGCATGGTGATCGCAGAACCGATACCGATCAGGTTCTGTTGAATGCCTTTTTCGAAGATCGCGAACATCATGACGTAGGCGGATTTATTCGGGCCACCGCCCTGCGGCCAGAACGCCTCGATCGTGTCAAAGGCCTGAAAGGCGCGGATGCAAGAGATCGTCACCACGAAGACGGTCGTCGGCCCAAGGGCAGGCCATGTGACTAGCCGGAAACGCTCCCATGCGGACCGCGCTCCGTCCATTTCTGCGGCATGATACAATTCGCGGTGCACCGAAGTGAGCCCCGCCAGATACAGCACCATGTTGAAGCCAAAGCCCTGCCAGATGCCGATGAAACACACGACCCAGATGGCGTAATCTCGGTCCCCCAACCAAAGCGGGAACCGGTCAGCACATCCATTGGCAAAGAAAGGGATCACCTCAAACCAGCTGCCGCAGGCCATCTCCAGCGTGCGGTTCACCATGCCGATGGTGGGATGCAGCATGAATTCCCACGCAATTGCCATGGCCAGAAGCGTTGCCATCACGGGCAGGAAGTAGATCGTCTTATAGATGTCTCCCACCCGGCCTAGCGAATGCACCAACATCGCCGCACCCAGCCCCAGGCCCAGTGAGATCGGCACAACCGTCACGACATAAGTGAAGGTCGCCACGAACATCTTTGCATAGGTGGCGCGGGTAAGAAGCCGCTCGTAGTTTTCTGTTCCAACCCAGTCAAAACCGGCGTTGCCCAGCGAATAGTTGGTAAAGGACAACACGCCAGCCACGCAAATGGGCACCAGCAGGATAAGAAACATCAAAGCCAGGGCAGGGGCGGTGAGCGTCCAGGCGGTGCGCGCTTGGCTTTGCACGCCCTTGGACACTGGCTCCGATGCATTCACATCAAGAACAGCCATCTCAAGCAACCTCGCTAATCATATGTGCCGATGCCTCGACTTTTCGCAAACGCTTGCCATCCGCACCAAAGACCAAAGCCGCCGCTGGATCAAAGCGCAGCCCCACCTGTGTGCCCAGTCCCAGCATTTGCCGTTCCGCAGGAGTTGCGCGCAAGGTCACACGCGCTGCATGTTCGTCCAGCGCAATTTGGGCAAAAACTTCGGAGCCGAGGTTTTCAAAATGCGCAACTGTGCCAGTCAACATGGGCTCGGTCTGGCTCAGGCGCAACGCTTCGGGGCGTACCCCGATCTGCATGATCTGCGGACCCTCGTTCGGTACGCGCCAATCCAAACTCCGGCCAAAAAGCTGCAACTCAGCCCCAACGCGTTCGACGGGCAGGATGTTGATCTTCGGGGAACCGATGAATTCTGCGACCCTGATATCATTGGGATCTTCATAGACAATCTCAGGGGCAGCACATTGCAGGATCTCGCCATCCATCATCACAGCAATACGATCGGACATGGTCATCGCCTCGACCTGGTCATGGGTAACATAGATGAATGTCGCCCCGAGCCTGCGGTGCAATTCTGCAATTTCGGCACGTGTTTGGACCCGTAGCTTGGCATCGAGGTTCGACAAAGGCTCATCAAGCAGGAACGCAGCCGGTTCTCGCACAAGAGCACGCCCCAAAGCCACACGCTGACGCTGTCCGCCAGAAAGCTGACCCGGTTTACGGTCCAAAAGCATGGCAATCTCCAGCATTTCCGCAGCTTGGTGCACAGCTTGGGAAATGTGCAGCCTTTGATCGCGTGTACCCGGCATAACGCGTCCCAAGAAGGGCAACCGTTGCAGCCCACTCATTTCGCG
>CALEMZ010000095.1 GCA_937910975.1 uncultured Pseudorhodobacter sp.
AACTTCTTTTGCGCGCGCTTGCCCCGCTGCGCCCATCGCGCGCCGGAGATCCTCACTTTCGAATAGTGCGGTGAACGCCGCAGTAGTCGCTTCAACGTCAACCGCGGTCAAGCTGCACGCATGGCCGATATACATGTCATAGGTATCGACCTCGAGTGCATGGCGCAGAGCAAGATCACCGCCCAACCCTGCCCTCGGCACAATAGTCGGCACGCGGAAGCCATCAACACCATGGCGCACCGTGTCCTTATAGCCGTCCCAGTCCGAGACAACGACCGGCAGGCCAGCTGCCATGGCTTCGATCGGAGAAATCCCAAAGGTTTCCTGGATATTGTCAGATAAGGAACAGAAAACATCGGCTGAGGCCCAGGCCTTGGCGCGCTCGTCAGCGTTGCGACCATCTAAGGTAAGAACACGGACGTTGGGGCAGAGCGTGGCTGCTGCGGCATCAAAGGCCTTCTTAATGGATTCGTTTCCATGCCAGCCGCATTCAATGAGCGTGACATTCTTACCTGATCGCCGCGCAGCAGCTTCCAGAGCCAAATACATTGGCAGCGGATGCGCCTTCGCATGAAAGCTCAGGCGCCCCATGAACATCACCACAAGAGTATCATCAGCAATGGACAATGCTCGCCGGACTTCTGCACGCTCCGCTTGGCCGAAAACGAAGTCAGCTGTATGAATTCCTAGCGGAATAACCGGTAACTTAGGTAACACTGTCCGCGAGGCACCCAAACGATCGCGAAGGTTGTCGGCTTCACGTTCCAGCAGGAATTCGACGTTATTCTTTACCGCAGAACTCGTGCAAATCAGCGCGTCCCATGGCTGAACAGGCGCCGTAACAAGCTGGGTGACGCTGTCCATTGCACGCGCACTGCTCATGGTATGCGTGATTCCGCATAGGCTCCATGCGCCATGCCCCCAGAAGCAGCGTTGCCGTGCATGCTCTGCAATGCCAGGGCCGGGATGATAGACCACACCATGATGACGCAAGCTGCCAAGGTTAGACTTTTCGACAACAGCCACCGGCTCTTTACGATTTAGGCTCTGAGCAGCATCTGCAAAGCTTTGCGCATGAGCGCGCTCCATGACCTGAACGGCAAAGCGCTCTGCACGGCTATGCTGCAACAAACCGCGCAGGAAACTTTCGCCGGCAGCGTTGCGGCCCATCAGCTTGGGGCCGCTCGTCGTGTAGGCTTCGGGGTGGTAGAAGATTGCAGCGGTCATTATATTCGACTCCGAGCTCGCATCACGAGCCAAGGGGTCGGACCGCTACGCCACTCCCAGGTTGCAAGGAGTTGGTCTAGGTGCGCCAAACCCAGAAACCACGCGGGCATGTCAGCCAGAGCGCGGTAACCATTATCTTCGACAAGCGTAATGTCATGTGATGCTACAAATCGCTGCTGAAGTGCCGCCGTTAACCCCGGCCGAATCCCCTCATAGCTCTCAACAATGATGTCCATATGGGCCAAGTCCGGCGCAGCAGCAGGGTCCAGAAGGTCAGCTTCCGCACCTTCTATGTCGCAAAACACCAGAGTTTTTTGCACACTGAACGCCTTGAAATCATCGTGGCCGAATAATCCGCCAATGTGAACGCGGTCTCCGACAGCATTTTTCTCTGCCAGCAAGCGGCACGCCTTTTGAGCCGCCTCATTCGTGTCAAACGCATGGACATGCGCTGTTGGCATCAGCCTCGCAAACCCTGCGGCATAATAACCCTCTGCACAACCAATGTTCAGGACCACGTCATAGTTCTGCAAAACAGCTGCTTGAATGTGCTCATGAATTGGTTGCTCATAGCAGCCCAAGAGCTTGGGGATATGGCAGCCTTCAGATGATTGCGTGAGGAAGTCGAGCCCCCGAAAAGGGCCCTGCCCAACGATCGTACCGCTTTCACGTAGCAGCGTGTTCTGGATCAGAACCGAGCGCCACTTTGCCAAAAGCCGCAATGCACTGTTCAAGTCATTGACCGTGACATCTCTGTTGACAGGAAGACTGGCGGCCAGCTTCCGCAGAACAGTTTCATGCAAAGATACATTCATGATGTGGCACCGGTATTTCCGTGATGCGAGTCCGCGTCTGTCTCGGGGCTTTGTACAACACCTGCAGCAATTAAACGCCTCCAAACAAGCTCCGCCTGTGCGCGCGAGCCTTCTTTCCCATCAAGGAAACCGACAGAGCACGTGTTACATGGAGACCGCTTTGGCATTGGAGAGATCAATTCACGGCGCCAAGCCGCGCCGACCTGTGACGCCCAAACCTCATATATCGAACCAAATGCGCTTAGGTTGCCATGAAGAAATTGCGCGTGTTCGGCCGCATCACTTCGAATGTGACAACAGGGTGTTACATTGCCGCTGAACCCAACATGAAAATGTGCAAACGGAAAGTGGCAGGGGGCCGTGCGCGCGGGTGGGGTCTTCACCACATCGACAAGACCTGCGCGATCCGTGCCGTGTTGATTATAGTTGATTGCCCTCACCTCAACCTCAAGGCTCGGGTGCGGCATTGCAGCAATAACGAAATTTCCGGGACGTAGTGTTTTGTATGTGATCGGTCGCTTTACACGCCGCTCTAACTTGGCAATCAAGTTGAGCGCGTCAACATCTGAATACTGGCCATTGTGCCGCGTGTGGATTGACACATGCAAATAGTCGAGGCCCGCCGACGCAATCTCATCAAGATAAGTCGCGTTCAGATAGTCCCCATTCGTGTAGATCATCAATCGGGCTTTTGGACAGGCCGCTCGCGCCTCCACAAGCCTCTCCAAAATAGAACGGTCCGCAAGTGGTTCGTTGTAACTTGTAAAAACGAAGTTACCGGAAAAATCGATCTCCGCGAGGTTCGAAAGGATCATCTTCCAGTGATCCAAATTCATCTGTTTGTTTTGCCCGAGGCGATCACCAACAACATTGGGGCAGTAGTTGCAGCGCCGATTGCAGAACGAGTGGGTTTCAACCTCCACGCGGCTCACGGACTTCGAAAAAACCGCCTTAGCTGCCTCCCTCGTTGTCGCGACACGAAAGACTGCTTCCCCTACATACAAGCTATTGTTCCTTGCTTCTAATTTATTGCCGCACGCCTGAACGAAATCAGCGTACTGGCTGTGCCAGGTATCTCTGCGCCGTCGCTCGCAGGTCACCCTCAGATACGGCCTGCTTCATGGCAAAGGCCCAAAGATCGAATTTGTTAGGTCGCCTGATCGTAGCCACCGCCCCAAACCCTGCAGAACGCAATGTCCCGGCGAGCACCTTTTGGGTGAAGCCGACATGGTGTGCCATATAAAGATTGCCGCGCTCCATGGATGCCCGATGACCAAAGAGGATGTCCAAAGGTGTTATTGGGCCAGCGGGCGACACATAAGCTGGATCAAGAAGCTTATCTTCTGCGATCAACGCAGCCACAGATTGCAAATCTGGACAGGTAATGATGGCAAAGCCATCATCCTGCAGCACCCGGTGAAATTCCTGGAAGGCAGCGGGGACTTCATGAGGATAAAGGTGTTCGACATTGTGTGAAGAAAAAAGGGCGTCCATTTCACCTGTTCGCACCGATGACATGTCAGTCATAGTACCGATAACATCGGGTGCCACACTCTCGTCAATGTCAAACCTGACCTCCTGCCAATCATCAGACTGAAAAGCAGGAAGTGTTTGGTCTTTACGTTTTGGACCGCATCCTATGTGAAGTAACCGTTTCATTTTCAAAGCAGGAAGTTCCCTGCACTTAGATCGTCGGTGGACCAACCATTACCAGACAAAGTAGCAA
>CALEMZ010000096.1 GCA_937910975.1 uncultured Pseudorhodobacter sp.
GAAAATTTACACCTATCCACAAATTTTTCAGCCCCATCCGAGTATTTTCCTGTTGCACATCCCTTTTGATCAGAAAGTCAATTCCGGACAGTTGGGCCAGTGGCTGCAGCCCTTTGTGCAGGCCCCGAACGCGTATAGATGCTCATTCCCCTTATTTTCGGCCTATTTACCACAGATAGCTGATAAATCAGATGAATAGCGACCCACCCACTATATCTAGTAGGCAAGCAGAATCACCAAATGTCAGAATCAGCCATTTGCTTTTGCCCCTGTGGCCAAAGGGCGACGCTGCCTACAGATGTTTTTTACCACTGTAAGAAATAGATTGCGCACCAACTCAACCCGCAGGTGAGTCGATCGGTCTCCGCAGGTTGTTCAACTCGCGACGTGATCGACTCAGGGCCTCAACGCGTTCACCCACATTGTCGCGCATTACCATGTCAGGCCCCGACGGAACTTCGACTTTTTTGTAGTCCTCTGGCGTGGCGGCGGCTTGGGCGAAATGTCGGATGCCCTCTTGCGCACCACATCCAGCGCCAGACGGAATAGGGGCAGCATCGGCGGATCAGGCAAGCGCACTGCAGCTTTGTTCCCAAACCGGCAAACTCCCGGAACAAAGCAGCAAGTCTTCCCCGCTCCGACCCGTGTGCCTCTTGTTTCCGCGCAACGCGACAACATATGGGTCGGGTACACAACAGTTATCGGGGGTCCCTATGGGTCTTATTTCCACGCTTTCCAAAGTCGCCTTGGGCATCGTCATTGCAAAAGGGGCCAGCCATATTTCGCGCAATGGCCTGCCCAAGATTGGCGGCGCAGGTGGTAGCCTTGGTGGCCTTCTGGAGAAATTCGGGGGCAATTCGCGTGCCGATCATAATGCCCGCGCGCCCCACAGCAACGCTCTTGGCGGGTTGCTGACCAAGGTTGGCGGTGCAGGGCTTGGCGGCACGGCGCTGGCCGGCATGCTCGGCGCCCCTCAAACCCCGCCATCAGCCCCCGCAGGGTCTGGACCGATGTTCAATCAGGCCATTGTCGGCCGTGAATTCCCCGAACCGACCCGCGATCAGGAACTCGCCGCCGCCTTGATGCTCAAAGCCATGGTGCAGGCCGCCATGGCCGACGGCAAACTCGATGAGGCCGAAAGCGCCAAACTGATGCAGCATTTGGGCGACGCCACCGAAGATGAGCTCGCATTCGTCAGCGGCCTTATGGATCAACCGATTGATATCACAGGACTTGCTGCAGATGTCCCCGATGGCATGGAAGAGCAGGTCTACCTCGTCTCCGCCATGGCGATTGATCTCGACAGCCGGGTCGAGGCGCAATACCTGCATGATCTGGCCACAGCGCTTGGCCTCTCTCAGCCCATGGTCAACGATATCCACCGTCAAGCCAATATTCCGCTGCTCTACGCCTGAGC
>CALEMZ010000097.1 GCA_937910975.1 uncultured Pseudorhodobacter sp.
GCGCGAGTTGCAGCAGATGAAGGCGTGGAAAGAAGCCGCCCTTCAGCTGGAACAAAAGAACGCACGACTGATGGACCTGAACCAGGTGCGGCTGGACCCGAAGCTGACGCATGTCACTGGCGTCGTGTTGGCGGATAGCGGTAGCCCGTTCCGGCAATCGGTGCTTTTGAACGTGGGCGCGCGCGACGGGCTGCGCGATGGCTGGGCCACGATGGATGGTATCGGCCTAGTGGGCCGCATTTCGGGTGTAGGTGAACGCACGGCGCGGGTGATCCTTTTGACTGACAGCAACAGCCGCATTCCTGTTACCGCGCAGCCCTCCGGGCAGCGCGGGCTTTTGTCAGGCGACAACACCGCACGCCCCCCACTTGAATTTCTGGAAAAGCCCGATCTGGTACGCCCCGGCGATCAGGTTGTGACTTCGGGTGACGGGGGGGTGTTCCCGGCGGGCCTGTTGGTGGGCTCCGTGGTGCAGGGAAATGACCGCCGCCTGCGCGTGATCCTTTCGGCAGATTATGAGCGCCTGGAGTTTCTGCGCGTGTTGCGCAGCCACGCATTGGAGCCAATCACCGATGCCGGCAGCCTTGTTGCCGTCCCCGCAAGCTCGCCTCCTGTCGTGCAGACAGAGGCCCCGGCGGCTGTGGCACCATGATGTTGGACGGGATACGCAACAGTGCCTGGATCTATCGCGCGGGCTTCATTGCCGTCGCACTGGCTCTTCTTTTCTTGCGGCTTTTGCCCCTTGGCAGCGTCGCGGGGGATTGGCCAGGCCCTGATCTGATGCTGTGTCTGATGCTGGCATGGGTCACACAACGCCCCGATCATTTGCCCGCCGCACTGATCGCCTTGGTCGTCTTGGCGGAAGACATGATCCTGATGCGCCCACCAGGCCTGTGGGCCGCATTGGTGGTACTGGCGACCGAATTCCTGCGCGCGCGGTCCTCCCTGACGCGGGAATTGGGCTTTGCAGCGGAATGGATGTTGATTGCGGGGGTGATGGTGGCCTTGCTTGTGGCGTACCGGCTCGCCTTTGCCGTAGCCTTCATGACGCAGCCAGGCTTTGGTTTTGCTTTTGCACAGACGATCGGTTCGATACTAATGTATCCTGTGATCGTGTGGTTGCTGCGAGTGACGTTCAACCTGCGCAAACTCTCAACCGGCGAAATCGATGCGAAGGGGAAACGGCTATGAGACGTTCAGCCCGAGATACCGAGGAAAGTGCCCGCAAGATCACGCGCCGCAGCCTGTTTCTGGGCGGCTCCATGGCGGCGGTCGTAGCAGTTCTGGGCGCGCGCATGCGGCATATGCAGGTGGATCAGGCCGATGAGTTTCGTCTGCTGGCCGAAGACAACCGCATATCAATCCGCCTTGTGCCCCCCGCACGCGGTTTAATCTATGATCGCAATGGCAAAGTGATTGCGGGAAATGAACAAAATTACCGCGTTGTCATCAGCCGCGATGACGCGGGCAACGTGGAAGATGTGCTCAACCGGCTATCTGGCATTCTTCCGATTTCCGCCGAGGATTTTGACCGCGCGCTGAAAGAGGCGCGCCGCCGCAGCCCCTTGCCAATTCTCGTGGCGGATCGATTAAGCTGGGATGACGTGTCAAAAGTAGCCATCAACACCCCGGCCCTGCCCGGTGTGTCACCCGAAGTGGGGCTGAGCCGGATCTATCCGCGCGACACCGACTTTGCTCATGTCGTGGGCTATGTTGGTCCGGTTAGTGACAGCGATTTGGCCAAACAAGATGAACCTGACCCACTGTTGCAAACCCCGAAGTTCCAAATCGGCAAGATCGGGGTCGAGACGTGGATGGAAGGCGATTTGCGCGGTAAGGCAGGCAGTCGCCGGGTTGAGGTGAACGCTGCGGGCCGCGTGATGCGCGAACTTGGCCGGCAAGAAGGTGATGCGGGCGCTGATATCCGGCTGACAATCAACGCCGATGTGCAGAACTATGTGCAAGCGCGGCTGGGCGAGGAGGCCGCGGCAGCGGTTATCATGGATGTATCCAACGGCGATATTCTGGCCATTGCCTCTGCGCCCTCTTTTGATCCGAACCTTTTTGTGCGCGGCATTTCCCACAAAGACTACAACGCACTGACAGAGAATGATCACCGCCCGCTGGCAAATAAATCGGTGCAAGGGGCCTATCCGCCCGGCTCGACCTTCAAGATGGTCACAGCGCTTGCCGCCTTGGAGGCAGGCGAGATAAGCACATCCACCTCGGTGTTTTGTCCAGGTTACTATGAACTGGGCGGCAGGCGTTTTCATTGCTGGAAACGTCAGGGGCATGGCCATGTGACCTTGGAACGCGCGCTAAGCGAAAGCTGCGATGTGTATTTCTATGAAATCGCGATGAAGGTCGGCATCGACAAGATCGCTGAGGTCGGCCGCAAACTGGGCCTTGGCATGCGCCATGATATCCCCATGTCGGCGATCACCGAAGGGCTGATGCCAAACAAGGACTGGAAAGCGGAGCGGTACAAGAAAGACTGGATGATCGGCGACACCGTCAACGCGTCTATCGGGCAAGGCTATGTCCTCACCTCGCCGCTGCAACTTGCGGTCATGACGGCGCGCATCGCTAGCGGAAAGGCCGTATCCCCACGGCTGATCTACAGCGTCGATGACAAGCCTTCTGCCGTCGATCCGGGTGAGGATCTGGGGCTGAACGCCCAACACCTCAAGGCCGTGCAACAAGGCATGTATTCGGTGAGCAACAGCCAGCGCGGCACCGCCTACTCATCACGCATTGAAGACAAAGCTTTGAAAATGGCGGGTAAAACAGGCACAAGCCAAGTTCGCAACATTAGCGTTGCTGAGCGGGCGCGTGGCGTGATCGGCAACGCAGACCTGCCCTGGAACCGGCGCGACCATGCGTTGTTCGTGGCCTATGCCCCTTATGATAACCCGCGCTACGCGGTTTCGGTCGTGGTGGAACATGGCGGCAGCGGGTCTTCGGCGGCGGCCCCGATTGGCCGCGATATCTTGCTGCGCGCGATGAGCGATGGCATCCCGCCCAGCTCTGCCTACCCCGCATCGCAGCGCAACCGGATTGATACGATGCACCGCAAACTGGAATTGCGCGATGCCGATGGCAAATTGCCGGAAAGCTCCCGCGCATGAGTTTTCTCGAATACCACCACAAAACAGTCCCCACCGGTGCTGCCAAGGTGTTGCATGTCAACTGGGCGCTGGTCGTGCTTTTGGTGGCCATTGCCTCGGTCGGGTTCTTGATGCTTTATTCAGTTGCTGGCGGGCGGATGGAGGTTTGGGCAGAGCCCCAGATCAAACGCTTCTTGCTGGGCCTTGCGGTGATGTTCGTCGTGGCTTTCGTCCCGATTTGGTTTTGGCGCAACATGGCCGGGTTGGCCTATGGGCTCTCGATCCTGCTATTGCTCGGAGTAGAGTTTTTTGGCTCGGTGGGCATGGGCGCGCAGCGCTGGATCGAGATCGGGCCATTGCGGCTGCAACCTTCGGAATTGGCCAAGGTCACTTTGGTGATGATGCTGGCGGCATATTACGACTGGCTGGATATCCGCAAAACCTCGCGCCCAATTTGGGTGATGATCCCGGCAGCCCTGATCATGCTGCCAACGGTGCTCGTTTTGGGCCAGCCCGACCTTGGCACAGCACTCTTGTTGATGACCGGCGGTGTTGTGGTGATGTTTTGTGCTGGCGTCAGCTGGTATTATTTCAGCGCAGTGGCAGCCCTTCTGGGCGGGGCCGTAACCGCAGTGTTCATTTCGCGCGGGACGGATTGGCAATTGCTCAAAGACTACCAATACCGCCGCATTGATACATTTCTTGATCCCTCCAGCGACCCGCTTGGCGCAGGCTATCACATCTCGCAAGCCAAAATTGCGCTGGGTTCTGGCGGTTGGGCCGGGCGCGGTTTCATGCAAGGCACGCAAAGCCGGTTGAACTTTTTACCCGAAAAACACACCGATTTCATCTTTACAACACTGGCCGAAGAGTTCGGCTTCATCGGCGCATTTTCCCTGCTGGTACTTTACGCTCTCGTTCTGGCCTTCTGCATTTCCAGCGCAATTCAGAACAAAGACCGTTTTGCCAGCCTCTTGACGCTGGGTATTGCCGCCACCTTCTTTTTCTATTTTGCTGTCAATATGTTGATGGTCATGGGCCTTGCCCCGGTTGTTGGCGTACCCTTGCCGCTGGTTTCTTATGGTGGATCGGCAATGTTGGTGCTTCTGGCCGCATTCGGCCTAGTGCAAAGCGCACATATTCACCGCCCGCGATAACCCGGCTTCATCTATGCAAAAGTACTTATACCAGCCCTGCGCCACAGCCCCCCCTCGTGAAAGGCTCCCCCATGCTGACCCTCTATTTCGCCGCAGGACGCGCCCGTTGGCCCGCCTATGAAGCCCCCTTGCGAAAGGCATTGGCAGAGGCCGGTATTGCGGCAGAGGTATCGCCCGACTGCGCCGACCCTGCTGCGGTGGATTATATCATCTTCGCCCCAGGCGGCGAGATAGAAGACTTCTCTCCCTTCACACGCTGCAAGGCCGTGCTAAACCTTTGGGCCGGGGTCGAAAAAATCGTCGGAAATCCGACCCTGACACAGCCTTTGTGCCGAATGGTGGACCCGGCGCTGACAGCGGGTATGGTGGAATGGGTGCTTGGCCACACATTGCGCCATCACCTCGGCATGGATCGCCACATCATCAACCCAACCCATGAATGGGACCCAACAAGCCCCCCCATCGCCACTGAGCGCCCCGTGACGATTCTTGGCTTAGGCGCATTGGGCCAAGCCTGTGCCGGCGCTTTGCAGACCCTGGGCTTTCCGGTCACAGGCTGGGGCCGGACCCCAAAAGAAATCGCAGGCCTGCGCTGCTATCATGGCGCGTCAGGGCTGAAAACCGCCTTAACACAGGCGCAGATCGTCGTTCTGTTGCTGCCCAATACCCCCGAAACCCAAAATATCCTGAATGTAGAAAGCCTCGATTGGCTGGCCGATGGTGCGTTCGTGCTTAACCCCGGCCGCGGCCATCTGATAGACGATGATGCCCTTCTGGCGGCCCTTGATGCAGGTAAGCTGGGGCACGCGACTTTGGATGTGTTCCGCACAGAACCTTTGCCGCAAGATCACCGTTTCTGGGCCCACCCACGCGTCACCGTCACCCCGCACATCGCTGCCGAAACCCGCCCCGTTAGTGCCTCGCGCGTTGTGGTGGAGAATATTCGCAGAGCACAAGCGGGAGAACCGCTGCTGCATCTGGTTGACCGCCTGCGCGGTTATTGACTTTCCGCGATCCCAATAAATTTGGGGGCTGGTGTTGCAGTAAATGCCGCGCTAGTTTTTTGACCAACTGGTAAGGGGTCGCCCAAGCCGAATGCAGAGGCCCGGGCCATCCGTGCCACGACAGGGAGA
>CALEMZ010000098.1 GCA_937910975.1 uncultured Pseudorhodobacter sp.
CAGCGATCTCGTCGCCGCTGTGATCGTCACGATCATGCTGATCCCGCAATCGCTGGCCTATGCACTGTTGGCTGGGCTGCCGGCACAGGTCGGGCTCTACGCCTCGATCCTGCCTTTGGTGATCTACGCCGTCTTTGGCACCTCGCGCACGCTGGCCGTGGGCCCTGTGGCTGTGGCCTCGCTGATGACCGCCGCCTCCGTAGGCCAACTCGCAGCCCAAGGCACGCCTGAATATTACGGCGCGGCCATAGCGCTGGCCTTCTTGTCGGGGCTGATGCTGATGGCCATGGGCTTTTTGCGGCTTGGCTTCATCGCAAACTTTCTCAGCCATCCGGTTATTTCCGGGTTTATCACTGCCTCTGGTCTGATCATCGCCGCGGGCCAAGTCCCGCATCTTCTGGGTATCAAGGCCAGAGGCGAAACCCTGCCGGAACTGCTTCTTGCCATTTCTGAAAACCTCAGCAAAACCAATGTTTTCACGTTGATTTTGGGTGCTGGGGCCGTGGGTTTCTTGTTTTGGTCGCGTAAGTACCTCAAAGACTGGCTTTTGGCCCGCGGCACCCCTCCAAGCCTTGCCACCGTGCTGACGCGGGCCGCCCCAGTTGCAGCCGTTGTCATCACCACGCTGATCACATTTGCATTTGGCCTGAACGGCCACGGCGTGGCCGTCGTTGGCACCGTCCCACAAGGCCTGCCAACCCCCACCCTGCCCCCGCTTGATCTTGGTCTTTGGACCGAGATTGCCGTACCCGCGCTGCTGATCGCCATCGTCGGTTATGTCGAAACCATCTCGGTTGCCCAAACGCTTGCCGCCAAGCGCCGCCAGCGCATTGACCCGAACCAAGAGCTTGTGGCCCTTGGGGCCTGTAACGTCGGCTCTGCCATCTCCGGCGGTTTTCCGGTGACGGGCGGGTTTTCCCGCTCGGTTGTCAACTTTGACGCCGGTGCGCAAACCCCCGCTGCCGGGGCCTTTACGGCGATAGGCATGGCGCTGGCCACCGTGTTCCTGACGCCGCTTTTGTTCTTTCTGCCCAAGGCCACGTTGGCGGCCACGATCATCCTCGCGGTCCTCACGCTGGTTGATTTTGGTGCCATCCGCCGCACCTTTGCCTATAGCCGCACCGACGGTGCCGCGATGATTGCCACGATCCTTGTCACCTTAGGCTTTGGTGTCGAGTCCGGCATTCTTGCAGGTGTTGCGCTGTCGCTCTTCTTGCATCTTTACCGCACGTCGCGGCCCCATGTTGCTATCGTGGGCCAAGTGCCAGGAACCGAGCATTTCCGCAACGTGGACCGTCACGCCGTCATCACCGCGCCCGATGTGCTGACCATTCGGGTTGATGAAAGCCTGTATTTCCCGAACGCCCGCTTTCTGGAAGATTTCGTGCAGGACAAAATCGCCGCCAACCGCGCGATCCGTCACCTTGTTCTGATGTTCCCGGCGGTAAATGAGGTCGATAGCTCCGCCCTCGAAAGCCTGGAGGCGATCAACACGATGCTGCGGTCCTCGGACGTCACCTTGCATCTTTCTGAGGTCAAAGGCCCGGTGATGGACCGCCTGACCCGCAGCCATTTCATGCATGATCTGACGGGTCAGGTTTTCCTGACGCAATATGACGCGATGGTCCATCTGGCGCCGGGCCTCACGTCAAAGACACTTGCCGCGTGCCGCCGAGACACCATCCGTAGCACGCCGTGATCGGGCAGCCCGTTACATATCCCCGACCGATAGCGGACCATAGTCAACCAACCGCCTAATAAAAAACGGCCCGGAAATCCGGGCCGTTTTCTGTATCACAAAGAAAATATCAGCCAGCCAGCGTCTTGGCCACTTCTGCTGCGAAGTCTTCTTCTTTTTTCTCGATGCCTTCGCCGACAGCCATGCGTACAAAGCCAATCACTTCAATGCCCGCATCCTTGGCAGCTTGTGCCACGGTGATATCGGGGTTCATCACGAACTTCTGGCCCATCAGCGTGTTCTCTTCCAAGAACTTCTTCATCCGGCCCGGAATGATGTTGTTTTCAATCACCGAGTCAGGCTTTGGCTTGGCCGAAGTAGCATTCTCTTCCAGTGCTTTCTGGGTCTGCACTGTGCGCTCACGCTCGACCACAACCGGGTCCAGGTCTGCTTCCGACAGCGCCATTGGCGCGGTTGCGGCAATATGCATGGCAATCTGCTTTGCGATGCCGTTATCGGCACCTTTCACAGCAACCAGCACACCGATTTTGCCCATACCATCAGCCGCAGCATTGTGCACATAGGCCGCAACGCTGTCACCTTCGATAACAGCCATCCGACGCAGCGAAAGCTTTTCGCCGATCACAGCCACAGCCGACATAATGGTGTCATCCACCGACTTGCCTGCAACCTGCGCTGCGGCCAGTTCTTCAACCGTTGATGCGCCCAGAGCTGCTGCGGTGATCCCCGAAACCAACTTCTGGAAATCGGCATTCTTGGCCACAAAATCAGTTTCCGAGTTCACTTCGACAGCAACACCTTTGCCGCCCGAAACCAAAACTCCAACCAAGCCTTCCGCAGCAATGCGGTCAGCTTTCTTGGCAGCTTTAGCAAGGCCCTTTGTGCGCAGCCAGTCGATCGCGGCTTCCATATCGCCTTCGGTTTCGATCAGCGCTTTTTTCGCGTCCATCATCCCTGCGCCAGACATTTCGCGCAGTTCCTTCACCATTTGTGCGGTGATCGCCATGGTGGCTCTCCTCATATCATGCAGATATCCCGGCGGGGCTTACCCCCACCGGGTAACATTAAGACGACTGGTCTCAGGCTTCGGTCGGGATTTCAGCCGGAGCTTCAGCCGGAACTTCGACCGGGGCCTCAGCCACGACTTCTTCCACAGGCGCTTCTTCCAGCGAACCAAGGTCGATACCGGCAGCACCCATCTGGGCGGTCATGCCGTCCAGCGCAGCGCGGCTGATCAGGTCGCAGTAAAGCGCAATCGCGCGGGCCGCGTCGTCATTGCCCGGGATCACATAATCAACGCCCTTGGGCGAGCAGTTGGTGTCAACCACTGCCACAACCGGAATGCCCAACTTTTTGGCTTCCAGAATGGCCAGGTCTTCCTTGCCCACATCAATGATGAAGATCAGGTCCGGGGTGCCGCCCATTTCACGGATACCGCCCAAGGAAGCCTGAAGCTTCGCTTGCTCACGTTCCATGCCAAGACGCTCTTTCTTGGTGAGGCCCTCGGCGCCATTGGCCAAAAGCTCATCAAACTGCTTGAGGCGCTGGATCGACTGGGAAACGGTTTTCCAGTTTGTCAGCGTGCCACCGAGCCAGCGGTGGTTCATGTAGAACTGCGCGGATTTCTCAGCAGCTTCGGCCACGGCCTTTTGTGCCTGGCGCTTGGTGCCGACGAACAAGATGCGGCCGCCCTTGGCAACCGTGTCGCGCACAACTTTCAACGCCTGGTCCAGCATCGGAACCGTTTGCGTCAAGTCAAGAATGTGAATGCCGTTGCGGTCGCCGTAGATGTACTCACCCATCTTCGGGTTCCAACGTGCGGTCTGGTGACCGTAGTGAACGCCAGCTTCCAACAACTGACGCATGGTGAACTCAGGAAGAGCCATGCCTTATCCTTTTCCGGTTTAATCCTCGGCAGGGCCGTCTTTAGAACATGCGTTCCAACCGGCGGACGTTACGGGATTTCTCCCCGCAAAGCCCAAGCCCCACCTGTGAAGTGCGCAGCCCTTACCGCGCCTCAAATTAGATTGCAAGGCCCAGCAACTTCACAAGCCGCTCAATCCATAAACTTCTGGCTTTATGACGCTACTTTCATCGAAAATGAAACTTTCATCGAAAATGAAACAGGCACGCCCTCTCACATCCTTGTAAAACACTTCTGCAAGAGGCATCCGACATGAGCCCCTTGCGGTGCCCTCAAACATAAGCGAAAAACCCTTATGACCAAACCCGATATCCTTTGCATTGGCTCCGTCCTGTGGGATGTGATCGGCCGCTCACCTGCCGCCATGCGGCTTGGCTCTGACGTGCCGGGGCGCATCACGCGCCTGCCCGGCGGCGTGGCCCTCAATATAGCGATGACACTGCGGCGCTTTGGCCTCACACCGGTGCTGCTTTCCGCCGTGGGGCAAGATGCCGAAGGCGCCGAATTGGTGCAACGCTGCATCGATATGGGCCTCATTACTGATCATCTCTATCGCTCGGTAGATCTGCCTACCGATGTCTATATGGCGATTGAGGGCGCGAACGGGCTGATCGCCGCCATCGCCGATGCACACTCGCTGGAGGCCGCAGGTGACCGCATCCTCGCTCCGCTTTCCGATGGTCGTTTGGGCCGCCCCGATGCCGCCTTTTCCGGTCTCATTGCCCTCGATGGCAACTTGACGGAATCCCTGCTTGGCACCATCGCCATCTCACCGCTCTTTGCCGCCGCCGATTTGCGCGTCGCCCCCGCAAGTCCGGGCAAGGCCGAACGGCTGATGCCATTACTGCGCCACCCCAGCGCCACGCTCTATGTCAACCTCGAAGAGGCGGGCATCTTGACCAAAGAACCCTGCAAAACCGCAGCTGAGGCCGCCGAAGCCATGCTCGCGCGCGGTGCTGCGCGCGTTTTGGTCACCAATGGCGGCCAGCTTTGCGCTGAAGGCACCCAAGGGCAAGGCATCCTTACGGCAATGCCACCACAGGTGATGGTCACCCGCGTCACCGGCGCGGGTGATACCTTCATGGCCGCCCATATTGTGGCCAGCCGCAAAGGCGCAGATCGCCAGACGGCGCTGACCCGTGCCATCACCGCCGCCGCCGACTACGTCTCAGGAGAGATCGGAACATGACCAACGCCCCCCTGTCGCTGCTGCCCGAAGTTTCCAGGGCACTCGCTGCGGGCCTGCCCGTCGTAGCACTGGAAAGCACCATCATTACCCATGGTATGCCCTATCCGCAAAACGTGGAAATGGCGCAAACCGTGGAGCAAGATATTCGCGATGCAGGTGCCATCCCTGCTACCATAGCCGTGATGAGGGGCAAAATCTGCGTGGGCCTTTCCCCGGACCAGTTGCAAAGCCTCGCCCAAACGCCCAATGCCCGCAAACTGTCGCGCGCCGATATGGCCGCCTGCCTTGTGACCCTTGATACCGGGGCCACCACCGTAGCCGCGACCATGATTGCGGCCCATTTGGCCGGCATTGATGTCTTTGCCACCGGTGGTATCGGCGGCGTGCATCGCGGCGCCGAGACCAGCTTTGATATTTCCGCCGACCTGCATGAGCTGGCCCAAACCGCCGTAACCGTGGTCGCCGCCGGGGCTAAAGCCATCCTCGACATTCCCAAAACGCTGGAAGTGCTGGAAACTCTCGGGGTGCCAGTCATCGCCTATGGCCAATCCGAATTTCCCGCCTTCTGGGCGCGCTCATCGGGTCTTACCGCCCCGCTTCGCTTTGATACATCCTTTGAAATCGCCGCAGCCCATCTGATGCGCGCAAGGCTTGGCCTCAAGGGTGGCCAACTCGTCGCCAACCCGATCCCCAGTGCCGCCGAAATCCCGCTGCCCCAGATCATGCCAATGATCGAACAAGCCCTTGCCGAGGCCGAAGCCCAAGGTATCAGTGCCAAATCCGTCACCCCTTTTCTTCTGGGCCGGATATTTGCGCTGACAGAAGGCCGGTCACTTGCCGCAAACATTGCACTTGTACGTAACAACGCAAGATTGGGCGCGGAAATCGCCGCCGAAATCGCAAAAGCCCGCAGCAAGACCTGAAAAGCCGCGCTTTACCATTGTAGTTGCCCGCATCGGTCCCTAAATTGCCCGCGTCCAGAGGGTCCGGTATGAACGAACATCAAACAACCCCACATAAAAAACGCAGCCTGATCGGCGGGCTGCGCGCAAGCTTTCTGACCGGGCTTGTGGTGGTTTTGCCCATCGGCCTGACCCTCTACCTGATCTGGACGGTAACGGGTTGGATTGATGGCTTTGTGCTGCCCTTCATCCCCGGAAGTTATCAACCTTCTGAATGGTTTGGCTATTGGTTCTGCCCGTCACTGACCGAACCTGCCACCGGGCTTTCCCGCTTCTGGGCCACCGACCCCACCAAGCCACCGTTCTTTTGCAAGGACAACGGCATCAACCTGCGTGGCACGGGCGTCATCATCTTCCTCGTGTTCACCATCTTCATGGGCTGGATCGCACGCGGGCTGATCGGGCGCTCTTTTCTGATATGGGCCGAAAGGCTGGTGGATCGCACCCCCGTCGTGCGCTCCATCTACAGCGGCATCAAGCAGATCGCCGAAACCGTCTTCGCCCAGACCGACCAGAACTTTGAGAAAGCCTGCCTTATCGAATACCCCAAGAAGGGTATCTGGGCCATCGGCTTCGTCTCCACCAAAGCCAAGGGCGAGGTCGCGGCTAAATTCCCCGAGCATGAGGAAATGCTTTCGGTCTTTCTGCCCACCACGCCAAACCCGACCTCGGGCTTTTTGCTCTTTGTTCCGGCGTCAGATGTTCGGATGCTGGATATGAAAATCGAAGACGCCGCCAAGCTGATTATCTCGGCGGGTCTCGTCTATCCCGGTGGCAAAGACAAAGACGGCTTACCGGTCACGCAACCGCCCGCCGCAATCCAGTAAGGCTAAAGGATCAACCTTGTGATGCGCCGGGCTAGATTATGGCTGGGCCGCCGCTTACATCGCCGTCCAACCGCCATCCACCGAAATCGTCGTCCCGGTGATCTGATCCGCCGCAGCCGAGCACAAAAACGCCACCGTACCGCCGATCTGCGCCGTTGTCGCAAACTGGCGCGAAGGCTGACGATCCAGCATCACCTCTTTGATGACCGTTTCCCGGTCCATCCCGTGTTTTTTCATCTGATCAGGGATCTGCGCTTCCACCAAAGGCGTCAGCACATAGCCGGGACAAACCGCGTTGCAAGTAATCCCTTGCCCCGCCGTCTCCAAAGCCGTCACTTTGGAAAGCCCCACCACCCCATGCTTGGCCGCCACATAGGCCGATTTATACGGGCTCGCAGTCAACCCATGCGCCGAGGCGATATTGACCACCCGGCCCCAGCCCTTCGCCCGCATCAGGGGCAAAGCCACAGCCGTGGTGTGAAAGGCCGAGCTGAGGTTGATCGCCAGAATGGCGTTCCACTTGTCCACCGGAAACTCATCAATCCCCGCGACATATTGAATGCCCGCGTTATTGACCAGAATATCACAATCCCCAGCCGCCGCGATCAGCTTACGGCAGGCATCGCCATCCGACATATCTGCCGCGATATAGCGCACGCGCACCCCATGCTTGGCGGCAATTTCAGCGGCCAGCGCGTGATCCTCGTCCCGGTCGGTGAAAGAGTTGATAACAACATCCGCCCCGGCCCGCGCCAATTCATGCGCGACCCCAAGCCCGATGCCGGAATTTGAGCCGGTTACGATGGCGGTTTTTCCTGCAAGGGTCATGGTATTCTCCTGATTGCTGCGTTTGCAGAATGAATACACTTTGGACTGGCGAAGGGAACGCCTTGTTCCCCCCGCCCCGTCAAATCCTTGGCATCGAATCCCGTTCGGCCAAAAAAAACGCCAGCACGAAGCTGGCGTTAAGTTATTGAGGCAGGTTTCATACAGGCAAGAAACCTATCGAGCAGT